>NZ_JBSVWF010000072.1:0-25442 GCF_054071635.1 Pseudomonas sp. SDO52101_S400
TTTTGCGCCACCTCCGTGAGGTGGGGAGGCCGGCCAGATGATTCTCAGATTTATTTGTGGAGACGAAATCATCTAAATCGGTTTTCGGGGAGTGGTCAAATTCCTGCTTGATCCGCGCGACGATAGAGCGAGCCCGTCAATTGGCTTTGGCTCCGGACAAGAGTAAACAGTGAACTAAAGCATTTGATCAGCAGGTTTATGGAGTGGGTGAGTCTTGAAAGGATTGTCGCTGTTTTCAGTTTTGTGTTTTTCATGTTGTGCATTTGCAGGCAACGCACGAGGGCCGGTCGTCGATATATACAAAGCCGATGTCGCTTACGTTTCCGGAAAACTGGTCCGTTACTACCAAACGTTCGATAGTCCCTGCGTCAATATTCAGATTCTCAAGCCTGGGGGACAAGGAGCAGCGAGCGACTCGATGGAGTTCTGCGACATTGAAGGGAAGAACTTTAACAACGGCTTCTCCGATGTCTCATTGGATAGGGCCACGTTTTTCGACACCGAATTGCA
The DNA here is from genome assembly GCF_054071635.1 of Pseudomonas sp. SDO52101_S400. NCBI lineage: Bacteria > Pseudomonadati > Pseudomonadota > Gammaproteobacteria > Pseudomonadales > Pseudomonadaceae > Pseudomonas > Pseudomonas sp. SDO52101_S400. Next base: position 511 of record NZ_JBSVWF010000072.1, read on the forward strand.
GTTGACCTTCAAGCTGATGTCGCTGGTTGGAGTGAATGAAACTACCGAATTATGCAAATTCCGCGTTGATGGTGAACATCTCGCTGAACCTGTATGTACGGCGCAGTAAGGATCGTGCATTGCACATCGGTCAGCCACGCCATCGGAGAGTCAAAGTGAAAGTCGTTCCCCTGTTGTTCCTGGCGTTGACGTGGGCGTTGTCCGCAAACGCAGCGCCAGCCGGTGTCAGTACAAGCCATACAATGCCCACCGCGATGGTCGCCGCACTCACGAAGGAAGACCAAATGCCTGCCGAGAGTTTTCGCGCCATTGCAGATGGCGTCGTGAGCTGGAGCGGTGGAACGATGGCTGCCGTGGTGATTGAAGATCCGAATGGCATTTGCGCGATTTACAGGTATCAGGACGGCCGGTTGGATCTGCCTTTTGACGGCGTGCCCTGTAAGTTTCTGGGACCACCCACGCTGATGTCGGATAGAAAAACTGCTTTGCCCGATGTCGTGTTCGCCGTCGAGTTGTTCGTCCCCAACCGGGGCGGGATGGCCAAGCACAAGGTCGCGTTTTATTACGATGCCGAGAAGAACGCTTATTGCGAGAGTCAGTCGCTTGCGAGTTGGTATCTGTTGGGAAATCGGGCGCTGGCTCCTAATCTTCGGGACGGTCAGTGTGTAGCGGGATCGGAATAGGCCCGTGCCCCTGATCTCTCATAAGGAAATGAACGTGAAAAAAGCACTTCTTCTGCTGGTCAGCCTCTTCCCCCTGATGGCTTATGCGGAGGTCACCACCGAATCACTTTGCTTCGAACTTTCACAGGACAGCCCGGTGAAGTTCGAATTGCGTACCTACTACGACTCATCCAGCAAATGGTCAGGTGGATTCGTCAAGTACGCCAAGTCCAGCGAGCCGATTTCCATTGTGCTGACCGACTCCGAAAGCGAAATCCTCGACCCGGAAGCCCCTTGGCAACACACCCGGACTTGGTCTGAAGTGGTTTACGGCAAAGTAACGGGCACCTACGAACTGATGACTCAAGGCTCGCAGATTGTCTCGATGTCGTACTCGAAGAAGTCCAACGGCAAGACATACAGTTTCATGGTCAATACCGTTGTCGACTCGACACTGGAGTCCGGATGCAAGTGGGAGTAGGGCGAGCGCATGCCATTCAAAACTCTGGCGCTATCACTGCTCGGGCTGTTGTGGACAGTGCCGGTGTGGGCCGAAACCACCACGTTTAGTCCCATCCAAGGCGTCGAAGCAACATTGGTTCTCGAAGGTTCCACGCTGAACGTCTCCGTTAAAAGCGCAGCCCATAGCGAGTTGCAGACAATCGATTTTCAAGCGGAAAAACCGCTGCATATGCAGATCGGCGATTTCAATTTCGACGGTATGAAGGACTTTTCTGTCTGGCAGATTGATGACGGTATGGGTACTTACTCCTACTTCAGAGTGTTCATCTACCAACCTGAGACAAACCGTTTCGAAGAGGCTACGCCCGATTGCGGCGATGGCTTCGTCAACCTGCGCGTAGACGAAAAGCGTAAGGCGTTGCTCAGCACTTATTGGGGCATGAACGGGCCAGAGCAATGCATTACCCGATTCACCAAACGCAAGACCTGAATGGCTCAAGGAAGAACACTGTTGAAACGATTTTTTGCGGTACCGAGTTGCGGTATGACAACACGCAGGCTGAATCAGTGGCTTTCCATTGCATTGTTGAGCACCGGCCTGTTCACAAGCGCCTTCGCCTCTACTGAACAGCAATGCCCGGCTAACAACTTCGCTGACTTCGTCAAAGTCTTTTCATCGGACTCGGCGGTACAGAAAGCGTTTACCGCGTCGCCGATTCAGGCAACTCATGTCGTGGCTGAAGGCAACATACCCAAGGTTGTCGTGCGCAGCGTCAAGCATTTGCCCGCCGATGAATTGAGCGTGCTGGGTACGGAAAATGCTGCCGCGTTGAGCCTGTCTACCGAGATCGCGTTTCCGAACAGGGTGGTCGTGCGTGATCAGCAGGGTACCTTCTTGAAGATTTTCGTCTTCAAACACAGCGACTGCTGGGTGCTGAACAGTGTTGAAGACTGGACGCTCGAAGCGGTGATGGATGACGTGGCTCAAACAGATCACCCTTCACCCGGTGAGCGCGAGTTGAAGAAAGGCGTGATGTTCGATCGGCTGGTCAACAAGGCATCAGGTGAATCCGGTGTCTCTTTGTACGCGGCAGCGCTGGACAGCTATGTGGACGGTGCCCGCAAAGGCTCGGCCCAGGCGGCAGTGGCGGCCGCGGGAATCAGTCTTTCCGGGCAGGCACCGCGATTGCCGAATGAACAGATTCTGGAGCTCATGAATCAGGCATTTCAGAGTAATCCCGACGATGGCGTGTTCCTCTCCTTGTTTTACTGCGATGAGGGTGAGTACGGCGATCACAAGGCCTGCATCGATCCGCAAAAATCGATGGCGACATTGGAAAGCGCCGCGCTACGAGGCTCTACCCATGCATTCCTGCGATTGGGTGACGTCTACGAAGCCGGCACTGTCGTCGCTGCTGATCTGCCCCGTGCAATGGCCTGTTACCGCGAGGCCAGCAAGACCGAGCTTAAGTCGGGCCCTGCTGCGGTCGAGCGCTTGTCGGCCCGAGGCGTCGTCATGGACAACTCAATTGAATGTATTGGCGCAGGTGGCACTCAGTGAATGTCGCGCGTTGGATGTTCTGTGCATTTGTGGCGATGTCAGTCTCGTCAGTCAGTTTTTCCCAAGATGCAGGTTGTGAGGCAGTAGCGGCTGGGCAACGTGACGAGTGCGCAGAAAAAGCGATGAAGGCTGCCGATCGCGTGCTTAATGACAGTTACGAAGCGGTGATTGATAGAGCAGGGACTCGGTATATTTTTCAGTACCAGTCTCGGCATGAAGAGCATAAGGCGTTTCTAGATCGACTGAAAAACTCCCAGCGGGCGTGGATAAAGCTGAGGGATTCGAACTGCAGGCTTGAGGGGTTTGAGAATGAATGGGACACGACATCCTATTCTGCAGATCTGAACAGATGCGCCGCGAAGATGAGTCTGGAGAGAGCTTTATATTTGGACGGTATCCTTCCGGCACATTGATGTTGTGCTGATTAATGTTTTTTGCTTGGTTGGGTGGGGATATGGAAATGCGTAAAAAGGCCATTCAATTGAGCGTGCCCCAATCTTGTTTCACCTGGGTTTTCGCGTTCTGCACGGCACTTCTATCACCGACAGTGTTTGCTCAAGAATCCACCTGCGAGTTTCATGACGTCCAATCAACCCTTGAGGTGGTCAGTTGCCTCAACGAGGGCACCGTGGAAGTCTTGAAGCTGTCGCCGCGCAATCATCCAGCTTATGAGAGTGATATAGACCGCCTCTCTACATTTATCGTGCGGGGTCATGACCTCAACGAGGTCAAGAAAACGGTGGGGATGAGTGCTTTGTCGTCGCCCTACAACTTGCTCGTCAAGTTGCCGAATGCTGAGGGAATCATGTATTTCGATCAGTTGCCCGAATCAGCCACTAAAAAACTGGCGATGCCAGGCTGGGTACTGATGGATGCGCGGGATGTCGTGTATGAACGACAGGGTGGCGGGGAAGGTTTTGGACTTGTATGCAGTACCCATGGAAAAGCGACCGGCTCTGAATATGTAGTCGTCACCCAATGTAATGGCTTTTACGAAGAGGATATTGCCAGGTTGAAGAGTTTATTCGGCGTGATCGACGCTCACTCCGCGCAATAGAGATCACTGAACGCAACCAAACGTTTTGTCTTCGCGCGACTGACAACCCCCATTTTCCTTTAAACTCCCCGCCCTCAAGGAACGCGCTCAGGACACGGAATGCCAGCCCCCTCTTTCTCTCTTCGCCCCGCGATGGTGCTTTGGCTGTATGCCGCCGCGATCGTGCATGTGCTCGCCGGTCTCACGCTGACCTGGGCCGGTCATTCCGGATTACTCGACGGCTATTTGCACACCCTCGAACTCGCGTTTTGGGGCGCGGATGCGGTTCCTGCTGCCGGTCACGAGCAGCAGGTCTGGTGGCTCGCGTTGTTCGGCGCGACGCTGCAAAGTTATTCGCTGTACATGCTCGCGTTGGTGCACCTCGGCAACCGTCTTAAAGCTCCCGCAATTTGGGGCTGGTTGATGGCGGGCATCCTGTTATGGGCGCCGCAGGACATGTGGCTTTCAGCGCAAAAACAGGTCTGGTCGCATCTGTGGCTCGACGGTTTCGCGCTGCTGGTGCTGTTGCCGCCGCTGATCTGGTTGCTGCGCCATGATCGTCGGAAATCCCCACCAGAAAGAACCGTGAGCAAGTCCAACCCCTTTGTCGGCGGCGCCTACAAGCGTGTGCTGATCACCGGTGGCACCGGGTTTATCGGTGAAGCCGTGGTCAATCAATTACTCGACGCCGGCCATACGGTCAGCGTGTTGGCGCGGGATCCGTTGAAAGCGGCGGCCCTGTTCGACGGTCGCGTCCGTTGTGTGCGGTCGTTGAGCGAACTCGGCCGCGACGAACCCTTCGACGTGGTGATCAACCTCGCCGGCGCACCGGTCGCCGGCCCACGTTGGAGCCCCGAGCGGCAGGCGCAACTGCTCGCCAGTCGGGTCGATACCACCGAAGCCTTGATGACCTGGCTGAAGCACACGAGCCATAAACCCGCTCTGTGGATTCAGGCCTCGGCCATCGGCTATTACGGTGTGCGCGATGCCAGCGAAAGCCTCGATGAACAGGCCAGCAAGGGTAACGGTTTCATGGCTGAGCTCTGTGCGCGTTGGGAAGCGGCGGCGCAACCGGCGACCGAATTTGGCGTGCGTCAGGTCGTGCTGCGCCTCGGCGTGGTGTTTGGGCCAGGCGGTGCGTTGTTGCCATTGCTGATCCCGTTCCGCCTGGGCTTCGGCGGGCGCATGGGTGATGGTCGGCAGATCATGAGTTGGGTGCATCGCGACGATGTGATTCAGGTGATCGCTCGATCCTTCCACGATGAAAATTTGCGCGGCACCTACAACATGGTCGCCCCCGAAACCGTCAGTCAGGCAGCCTTCGCCGAGAACGTCGGCAAGGTTCTCAAGCGCCCGGTATGGTTCCACATTCCAGCAGCGCCAGTGCGTGCGTTGGCCGGGGAAATGGCTCAGTTGTTCTTCGACGGTCAGCGTGTGGTGCCGCAGCGTTTGAGCGATGCGGGCTACACGTTCCGCTATCCGACCCTCGACGCCGCACTGCGCGATCTGGCCTGAGGATCGCCCATGAGCAAGCCCCTGATGTACCTGCTGGCCGGCAACGGCAGCGCCGCCGATTGGTGGGATGACGCGCTGCCGCATTTTCAGCGTTACGACGTGGTGCCGCTGGAGCTGCCGGGCTTCGGCGCCAACCCGCAGCCGCCCTGCGAGGATCTGGCGGCTTACGCCCAGACCTTGTTGGCGATGACGCAACAGGGCAGCGCGATCATGGCCGTCGGGGTCAACGCGTTGCTGGTGCTGCATGCACTGCAACGTCGGCCCGGGCACTTTTCTCGCAGTGTGTTGCTGGCGCCGGTGGGCGCCTTTTTGTGGCAGCGCCGATTGCCGGCGCTGATGTCACCGCTGCCGATCCGCAAGTCCATTCATTGGCTGCTGTCGAACAAACCCACGCTGTTCGCACGCAAGTTCTCCAACCAGACCTGGACACCCGCGCAGTACCAGCGCATGGGCGCCGGTTATGCGCGCTGTCGTGCGTTTGTGCCGCACTGGGATCTGATCCGTGCCGACACCGCGCTGCCCTTGCTGGAGTGGATCACCGACCCGGTCGAACTGGTCTGGGGCGATCAGGACAAGGTGCTCGGCATCGAGCAAGCGGCGGCATGGTCGGCGATTCTTGCGCGCGCAGATCTGACCATCAGCCTGAAACCCGGTTGGGGTCATTACCCGTGGATCGACGCGCCCGCGCAGTTTGCGCAGTGGCTGGAGTCGGGCGAGTGCGGCTTCGTCGCGCACACCAAGGGCGGGCGTTTGCGTCTGGCGGAACTGGCCCGGCAAGCGGTGCCGGCGGCGCTGACCCTCAACGATTGCAACGACCCGCGACTACCGACCTTCCTCGCCCGCCAACCACAGGCGACCTGGGCGGTGCGTTCCTCCAGTTATGGCGAAGATCAGGCCGACTCGGCGAATGCCGGTTTGAGCACGACCTACCTGCGCGAGCCGGCCGCCAACGTGCCGGCTCGCATCGCCGAGCTGACTGCCGAAGGTGTCGAGGAAGTGGTGGTGCAGCGCTTCATCACGCCGCAGATGTCGGGTATCGCGTTTGTGCGTCATCTGTCGGTGGAGCTCGAATGGGTTGAAGGTCATCTTGAGTCCCTTGCCGACGGTCAGATCAGCCCGGAACGAGCGACGCTTTCGCGGCTCGGCGATGCCTGGCGCAGTGGCACGTTCACGGCCGCCCATGGGTTGACCGAAGACGTGCTGTGGCGCTTTCTCCAGGATGTCTTGCGGGTGTTTCACTATGTGCCGGGCGATGTCGAATGGGCCTGGGACGGTACGCAGCTGTGGCTGCTGCAATACCGGCCGATCAGCGACTACGGCTGGCGCCGGCACCTGACGGCCGCCAATATCGCCGAGATCCTGCCGCCGCAACCCAGCGTGCTGGTGGAGTACGCCCAGCGCCGGGCCGCCGCGAGCATTCCGGCGATCATGGCCCGTTGGGATGCGCGGGTGTTGCAGGACAACGAACCGTTCACGGCTGTATTTGGCGGCGCGTCCTACATCAACAACGACCTGTTTCTCGCAAGGTTGGCCGACTGGGGCATCAGCGCCAGCAACTATGCCGGCGAAGTCGGCGGCGCGACTCCGCATCTGCCGTGGCGACCGCTGCGGATGTTGCGTTCGCTGCCGTTGTTCCTGCGCATGCAGCGTATCGCTCGCGGGCATTTGCTGAGCCTTGAGCGCGGCTTGCAGCGCTTCGACCGGGAGCTGACCGACCTCGTCGCCCAGGGTACTGACGGTCAGCAACTGGCCGACTGGTTCACTCGGTTCTATGTGTTCGTAGTACAGGGCAATCTGTGCATCGCCACGGCGCTGGCCAGTAGCGGCGGGGACTGGCTGGGCCGACCACCCACCGCTTACGACAACCTGGAAAACAGCCCTCATCGGCTGCCGTGGGAGACCGATCCGGCCACACCTCGACCCGTATCGAGCGCGTTGCCATTACAGGCCTTCCCGCAATGGTCAGGGCTGATTCGCCTCGCGCATTCGACCGGCCTGCCGGGCCTGCGTGGTTACTACCTGCAAGTGCGCGAGTGGTATCGCGACAACCTGATGCGCATCTTCTTCCGCCTGCATCACGCCATGCCGCTGGCGGATCGCGAACACTGGTTTGCGCCGCACCCGGACATCCGCACGCGCGACGGCAGCTTCTGGCAGGACGGCCGCGAAGGTGCCGAACAGGCCACCGGATTCATGATTTACCCGGGGCAGGTGCGGGGCATCCTTGGCGAAGACATCTTGCTGGAAGACACCCTCGATCCCGGGCGTCACGCGCACTATCAGGCCGCGCGGGCGGTGATTGCGCGGATGGGCGGGCGGTTGTCGCATGGTTCGACGTTGTTGCGTGAATTGCGTAAGCCTTCGGCGGTGATGCCGCAGGTTGATCCAGCTTGGGTGGGGTGTGAGGTGCTGTACCTCGATGGTGAGCTAGAGCTGATCAATCCTGTGAACAAAGGATGAGCCGGCTGCGGTCAAGAAGTAGTCGATAACGTTATGCACAGGGATATGGATTGATGGGTTTAATCAAGCCTTCATGGCTGTTGGGTTCGCTACTCGGCTGTATTGCTCTGGTACCGACGGCCGTGGCCGCCGATGCCATTGTGGTTGGGGGTAAGTCGGGCCAGTCAGCTGTTGCGCACGGCCCTGTCCAGGCAGCTGTCGAGCTGGACTCATGCCGGTTCTCCATGCCGCTGTTACAGGATCAATGGCTGACGTTCGAAAGCTTTTATCTGGTGTTCGTTGCGGACAAACAACTGCCCACTCGGGCCAACGCACCTGGCATGTGGCAGGCGGAAACGTCGAGTGGCTATGACTGGCATTTCGAGAAGTCCGGTAACTTGAGTCAGCCGTGGTTTGGCGCGGCATGTGAAAGCGCTGATAGCTTCTCCTTGCTCACGGCCCGGAAGCCTCTGGAAAATGACTCCATCGCGCTGCAAGTCCTGCGTGATGACAACGACCGTAGATGCCCGGCGACCCTGACCGATCACGGTTGGGAGCCTACGTCGCTGGCTGGGCCCAAGAACAGATACACCTTCGAGGCATTAGGTGGAGAGAAGTCTTCGGGTTTTATCTTCGGTTTTCATGACAAGTCACGACGCCACATCACTCGCGTCGCGTTTTGCCTGCTGCGCGGCGAAAGCGTGTTGATCGGCTCGGCGGAATCAGGCTCGGCCACCCCGCTGGCGATCAGCGCCGAAGGATTTGAACAAATCAAAACAGCGGTGCGCAGCATGGCTTTTGAGTAAGCCTGCGAAGACCGAACGGAGTTACCGCGTGAAATGTTGCTGGCGAATGGCGCTACGGCGAGCGCGCCCTTTGCTGCGAATGGAAAAACACTCCCGCTGAATTGAGACGGGTTAGTTCAAAGGAAATGAAGTGAAAAGACTGTTGTTGTTATGTATGAGCTGGCTGCCGATGGCAGGGATGGCGTCGGATTTCTGCAACGAGGAAAGCGATACAAAAAACTTCCTCTCACAATGGGTGGAAAGAGCTGATTACGTCCTGGACATACACTCAAGTTTCTACGACGACAGATTCAGGCGGGAAGAAGGTAAGGTGGTATACCGCGGCGACCTCAATGGCGACGGCCAAGAGGACTTTATTTTCACTTCCTATTCCAGTCACGGCTCGGCTGGTGACTTGACCTTTGCCTTCCTGATTCAGTGCCATGGTTATTTGAAGCATGCGGGTGGCGAGTATTTCGCCGGGGTCAAGGTTCTGGACGGTCCGCCCAAGAACGGCGGCGACTTCAAAGACATCGAGATCTATTCCTACATCAGGGATAAGCGCGCCCAGATTCGCTACAAAAATAACGTAGCCATGACCCGGCCACATCTGTGGCAATTCAACCCGCAAACACAGCGTTATGAAGGTCAGTCTGAGTAAGCCAACGGTTCCCACTGCAGTTATGGAGTTAGTACTTGAAAGGATTTTCGATTGTTCTCGGCAGCTTGCTTTCAGCTGCCACTTCCATAGCATTCGCCGCCGATCCCGACTTCAAGGATTACGCCGTCACCCCCATTTTCAGCGGCCCCAACCATGAGCCGGTGCAGCAGGAACAAAGCAACCCGGTCATGGACAGCACCCGGGCGAAGATCCTGCAAGGCAAGGTCAACTTCGCCGGCCATTACATCCTGTACAGGTTCGGCTGTGGCGGCGGCGCCATTTGCGGCGAAGTGCTGGACGCCCAGACCGGTGATGTCGTTGGTGGTCTTCCGAATGCCTACGACGGCAGCACTTTCGACACGACGTACCTGCCCGATAGTCGCTTGATCATCATTTCCGGCGTCACGCTCGATGGCGAAGAAGACGCCCAGGGAAATCGCCTGGAAAACCGTAACCGGGATCGGTACTACGAATTCGTGAACAACGAGTTCCGGCTGCTTGGCATGACCGACGTGGAATCGCCGTCGATCGATGAGGAGTGAGTGGATGAATCGTCTTCTTGCGAGCAGCCTTTCGCTGCTGCTCTCGTTTCCAGCATTCGCCGCTCCCAAGGACGCCTACACCCAACGCGATGTCATGCAGTGTGGTGGCGTTGAAGTGGTGATGGTGTCGTCCTGCCGATCCGTGACGGTGGATGACGCAGAAACCCACCTCATCCCGGTCTGCTCCGATCAGACGATCAACATTGGCGGCAAAGTGTTGCGGCGCAATATCGACAAGGTTTCACAGCTCACGTCTGACGGTAAGAAGACTCAGATGCTGAGTAACGTGGCAGTGGAGATGGATTGTGTAAAAGGAAGCAAGGGCAGCCTGGTGTTCATCGGCGGTTATGGCGGGTGTGGGTCCTGCCCGGAGTGGCGCGGGTATTACTCCACCGCTGGAAGGTTGGAGCATTACAGCTACAGCAATAGTTATCGGTCGTTTGGTTCGAAGGGTTCCTGGGAAGGGCTCATAGAGGCTTATGGCGTCACTGAAAGACAGTTACAGCAAGCAAGCCCTGCGGTTAAAAGGATCGACTATGGGCAGCCTTAGATCCGCGCTATTGCTCGCGAGTCTGCTGCTGGCGAATGGCGCTACGGCAGAAGAAGTGCGAGTCACTGGAGTCGACGGGCACACACTGACATTGCATTTGAAAGCCAAGGTATGGCCCGAACACTCAGTGGAAGCGGCAAGTGCGACCTTTACCGCGAACGGAAAAACATTCCCGCTCTACGGAACCGATATTGGGGTCGAAGTCCTTCCTCGATGGCTTAGCCCTGACAGGAAGACCTTGCTCGTGAACCAAACGATGTATGGAATGTTGTCAGACGGGAGTGGTGAAGACAGCTTCCAGTCACGAAGTTACTGCGATGTGATTTCGATGGAGACCGGTTGTGTCCTGCTTCAGCGTGATGATCAGTTCTGCGCTGGTAAATGGGTGGGCAATAGCTGGACTACCGACGAGGGTGAAGTACTCAAACCTGAAATGGAGACACCTTCCCCACAGGCACTACTGAAAACCCTCTCGAACATTGAATCTGCGCAATATCGAGCCAGCGAGATCGAATGGAGCCTGATCATGGGGGCGGATTCGTACATGGCTTGCCATCCGCCGGCTCGCAATGTGCAGGGCCTCAATGATCTTGGCTTCTTTTTAGCAGAGGGCGGCAACGATGCGCTGGCGCTGAAGTTCTATCGCGGCGTTGAGGCCGTCGGTAAGCGCACAGTGCTGATGTTGAACATCGCCGATTCACTCTGGCGCCTTGATCGCAAAGACGAAGCGCAGCGTTATTACAGCCAGTACCGCGACGCGATGAGCGCCGACGGCAAGGCGCAGAAAATACCTCAACGCGTAGTTGAGCGATCCGTCATTCAGGGAATGAAACATTGAACATGTTTGTGCGCTTTATCGCGTTGTCCTTAGGGCTGCTGTCCGCTTCAATCGCGCTCGCTGAGGACAACTGCAAAGTCATCACGGTGAGCTGGCAATACGACGAGTGCGTGGAAGCTGAGCGGAACGATGCCGACGCGAAACTCAATGCCAGCTACAAGAAATTGTTAGCTCGGTTCGAGTCTGGGTGGGAGTCTGAGCCTGAGGAGGGGAAGGCTTTCATGGTCATCGCCAGAGACTCGCAACGGGCCTGGATTAAGTTGCGCGACGCCACGTGCCCCCTTGAAACCACGGCTGCACAATTCGGGTCGGCGGCGCATACCATGGTTATCAACAAATGCGTCACCAGAATGAGTCTGGAGCGTGCCGTCTATCTTGACGCTATCGCACCTGATGGCCCGAGTGAGGTGGTCGATGTCGTTAACGTTTCGAAAGCTGCTTCTCAGCGTTTCGGCGATGTTGTGGTTCGCTATATCACTACGTTTGGCAACCCATGCCTGAACGTTCAAATTGTTGCACCAGATGGTAACTGGAAGGTGCTTTCCTCTACGCGGTTTTGCAGCTTTGACGGCAAACCGTTTTGGTCGGGTTATTCCTCTGCGGGGTTTGAGGATCATGTGTTCGCGGAAGATGGTTTGCATGTGACGCTTAGCCTGACAGAGCTTCGTTCTGCTGAAGCCAAGCGTCTCGCCTGTGTAATTCCGATTCAGAACGAGCAGATCAAAGAGCTGAAGTGCGGCGCACCTGAGTCTTCGTGAAACCATCAGCGTGAATATTTAGAAGATTGATCAGCAGGGAAGTGATCGGAATTGAACAAGCTTTCAAGTTGTCTTGGTGTGCTAGGGCTCATCGCCGGCTTGTCGACTCAGCCGGCATCGGCAAGCGACCCACAAACCATCGCAGAACTGCATCCCCCGGTGGTTGCTTCGTTGGGTGATCAAAAGATCACGGTGTTCTTTTTGAAGAACAACCTCAAGGATCAGGTCAGGGGCTTGCATGTGCCTGGTGCCGAGATTTTCTACTCGCCCATGAATGCGGTGAAGCCTTCGCTGAATTATGTGTGGAAGGTTGAAGACGAACAGATTGCCTCGGTGTTCTTCTTCGAGCGCAAATTCCCTGAGCGAGCGGGGAAGTCCATGTTTGTCCTGACAAAACACAAAATTCTGCACGAGCATTTCGAAGGAGATTCCTATTCGGTGCTGGAACTGCCGCTCTTCAAGGACGGCGACCACTTGGCTTTGCAGTTCTTTCGTGGTGACCCGCCAGACCCCGAGTTGCAGAACTGCCGTGACGGTATAGATAAGGAAGATGGCGTAGAAGTCGAGTGTGCTTACAAGGATGCGACGAGCATCAAGAAGTACTTGGCGGATCTGGATGGAAGGATGATTTCGGATTCGAAACTGGAACAGGGCAACCGTCAGAAGCCACTCAAAACTGATGGTGACAAGGCCGGTGCTGCTTGCCCCTCACCCAACTTTTCAGCGTTCCTCTCAGCCTTCTCTGAACGCGCAGACGTGCAGAAAGCCTTCGTCCAACAGCCGCTGAAAATGGTCACGACCGTAGCCGGTGATCCCGAGCCTGAGATGCAGAAAAGCAGTCTCAGCGGCGATCAACTCAAGTTCCCGATCATTCCGGATGCAGCGAAGCGAGAGACCCAGGGCCTGACGTTGACCGTCAAGGAAGAGCAGGGTGATCACGCCGTCGCCATCCTGCAGAAACCGGATACCGATTATGTCTTCGAGTATCGGTTTGTTCGTGGGCAATGCTGGCGGCTTGAAGAAGTGATGGATTACTCGCTTTGAAGCAGGTGGCAAGTTGAAAAGATTAGGTTTGATCGCGTTATTGCTGTGTTCTTTCTCTGCGGTGGCGGGGCCGATGTTCCCGTCTCTCACGTCGTGCAGGGACGCTGACAGCGACTGTGCGCTGGCGCTGAAAGACAATTTTCTGGTGGACGCACATTCCGGGCAGCGCCTTTCCGAGACGGCGGAGCCGGCAGGGGCGATGAGTGACTTCTGGCTGTATCGAGATGGCGAGCGCTACATCCTTCAGGAAGAAAACTACTCCCAGGCGAAGACGCGCCGCTGGCTGATTTTCACCTACGACAGCGGCAAAGTGGTGCTCGACGGCGCTTATGTTTTCTCGATCGACATTGATATGAACACTGGACCCTACTGGCATGGCTATGACTGCCGAGGTGATGCCAAGCCGCTTGCCGTGCCAACGAAAGACTCGTTCAGTGAAGTCGCTTTGGATGCGTTATGCGGGGAGGCCGAAGGCTGGGTTGTCTCGGGCGGGGATACCAAGGTGCCGGTATCGGCCAAAGGGCTGGCCGTCAGTGTCCCCGTTTATTACGCCCGCAGCCGTGAGGGTTCAGCGACGTACCTGTTCACTGAAAGCGATGTTCCGGATCTTTCGAAGCTGGTTTGCCTGTCCAACTGTGCCGATGCCGCCAAGAAGCCGGAGCGCGTTTCGCTGGAGACGGCACCATTGAAGGGCGGGCAGGATGGAACGTTGTGCTCGGATGATGAAGACATCTACTTCAGTTGCCCGTTGCGGGGCGGTAAGACGGTTTCTGTTTGTGCGCGGGGAAATAGCAAGCCCACGGCCGGTTCTGTTCAGTATCGCTACGGTGTGCCGGGGAATATCGAGATGGTCTACCCGATGAATGCTATGCCACCCAAGGGAAAGTTCTTTGTTGTAGATGCGTCGGAAGGCAGCGTGAACCTGAACATCATCAAGTTCAAAAGCGGTGCGTACACCTACCTCGTTAGTCAGGCCTTCGTGAGTTTTCTGACAGTGCTCAAGGAGGACAAAGTTGTATTCCGGCAGTCCTGTAATGCCGGTGGTCATGCTTACGTACATCGGTTGGCGGATTTCGGACTAGAGAAGGCCCCAAAAAGCGCAGAGGACTTTCGCTAGTTGCTGTTGCCGAAGAATGGAAAAGGGGACTCAACGTCCCCTTTTTCCGCCCGCAATTCAGCTACGGCTTGGCCTGATACTCCCGAAACTCAATGTGATCGAGCGTGCCTTCCACCATTAACCGCACGCCGTCCGCCATTCTGCTCAGGCCCAGTGCCATCGAGCGGCGGGGGCCGTCGAGGTCGTCGGCCAGGTTGGCGGCGAAGGCGCTGATGGACAGGAGGTCTTCGGAGGCGTTGGCCATGAGGGCTTCGGCGTCGGCGTTGGGGCAGAGGGCGAACAGGCCGCCCAGGCGTTTGGGGCGTGGGGCGCTGGGTTTGAAGTGGTGGTCGAGGGCGCGTTCGGCGGCTTCGTGGAGCTTCTTCGAATCGGGGGATTCGTAGGGGGAGGTTTCCGGGTTTTCCGGAATTTCAGGGGGATTCGGTGTTGGTTTGATCATTAGGTCTTGCTCCATGTTTTAGGAGCCGACACCGTTTTCGCTCGCACTTCGAAAGTGGTGGCAGCTGTGCATAGGTGTGCAAGACCGGTGGAGCTATCCGGCAGGCTCGGAAGCCTCCCACACACAGCCGCCATAACGACCCGCGAGCATAGGAAAATGCCCGATGAATTGCCATAAGCGATTGTGTGCCCCACCGGACTTGCACGTCCGAGTCACCGATTTTGCGGTGACACACAGAGGCTATCGATGATGTTCCAGCCTGCCTAGTTCATGGACAGCACCGCAGTTTGAAGGACATTTCCCAAGGATTTGCGAGGTAGAAGATCAAAAGATCGCTGCCTCCGTCAGCTCCTACAGGAATGTGTTTCTTCAGGTGTAGGACGGGGGGATGGTGCGACGCGGAGCGTCACGGGATGCATTCCCACGCGGAGCGTGGGAACGATCAAGGCTAGGGATGGAAATCGTGACTTGGTAGTCATCTGGCAGGAAAAGTCCAGCATCGTCTTCTATCAGTCTTGGATAGTGGCGAATCCATCCGAATCCCTTACACTCCCCCAGCCGTTCATTTTCCTTTTGAGGCTGTGCGCATGAAATTTCGTTTTCTTCTGTGGATGCTGGGTCTGTTGATGGGTAAGGCCAGTCGGACAAATCCTGCGTTCCAGCAGCAGTTGGGTGACAAGGATCTGGTGTTTCAGCTACAGACTCTGGACGGGAAGGTGGCGCGGCATTTCGTGGTGAAAGACCAGCGCATTACCAGCAAGTCCGGGGTGGTGGCGGAGCCGGCGTTTGCGATTGCCTTTAAAGACGCGGCGTTCGGGTTTGCCACGATGCAGGCGAAGAACAAGCAGCTGGCGTTCATGCAGGGGATTCAGGACAAGTCGATCCAGCTCAAGGGGAATCCGGCGCTGGTGATGTGGTTTCAGGGGTTGATGAAGTATTTGAAGCCAAAGAAGCAGGCATCGTCTGCTACCAGATAAGCGAGCTATTGTTCGTCCGAAAAAGTCATGAATATGGCCTTCAAGGGCTTGAAAACTGTCAGATCTGACAGGCGTCAACCAATGTGTCGGCGTGCTCCACTGTGGATGGCTTTGTGGAAGCTTATTTCATCCATAATGGAGCGCAGTCATGAATCAAACACAAATCCCCCTTGATCCTGGATTCGGAGCGGGGGGAGTCGTTTCACTACCATTCCCTGATGTTTTGGGCAGCACGCCCGTAGCAATACGGGAGCTGAAAGACGAAAAGCTAATCGTCATTCTGGGTACGACTGAGTCACAGAACTCACCGAGTAAAGTGGTGAGACTTAACGCAGATGGTTCACGTGATTCTACGTTTGGTGAAGGCGGTATAGCTCCAATTGTGACCCCTCCCGAAGTTTTCTTTTCTCCAAGATTTCTGCACCTTGCGGGCGACGGTAAATTCCTGATCGTCGGGACAGCCATATGCGATGAGCAAGTCGAGTTGGCGGTGGTGCGTCAGTTTGAGAATGGCGACATGGATCATTCTTTTGGCACCGCTGGTCTGAAGCGCATCAACGTCGCGAGCCTTATTGGTGCCAAAGCGAATGTGCAGGTAATGACCGGTCACCACGATGATAAAAAAAGTGATGATATCGCTGGACTAGAAGGCGGCGTTAATTACGCCGTGCAGGCAGACGGCAAGATTTTATTGTGTTGTACGGTTTTTTACGGATTTGATGATCTGCAAGGTATGGTCATACGGCTCAATCCGGACGGATCGCTGGATGTCTCCTTCAATGGCATTGGTTTTGTGCTGATCGACTTGCCGAACATTAAGCGTCGTTGGAACTATGCTCTGGCGGTTATCGCGCACGAGAACGGTAGCGTAGTGGTCTGTGGCGATTTTGTTCGACACGATTCAAATGAAAAACCCGAAGCCTATTTAGTCTGTTATGACCCGAACGGTCACATAAACCCTCAATTCGGCAACAATAATAGCGGACTGGTGGTGATTACCCGACCTGGTTACTGGCTTAGCCTGGCTTCGATGGCATTGATGCCTGGTACGAATGGCCTCAGCGCCATCATCGCATTAGGATCGGCGAGCGATGACGGGATGATAGTCATGTTGACCCCCACAGGGAGTTTCAACCTCGTCTTCAACAATGGAGAGCCCTTGTATACCCGTCTTCTGAAGAGCGGGGAAAAATGGCTTCGGAGAGGGATACAAAGGGATTCCGGAGGCATCCCTGTCGCCCTCATCGTCAGTGGGCGAGGTAGTGGTGATCGGGTGGGTGAGCATACTTCGCTGGTGACGGCGCGTTATAAGTTCGACGGTACTATGAGCGTGTTCACCGAGTTCAATGACGAGCGCGGTATCGATAATTTTCGGGATTGCATCGTATTGGCGAACAACAAGATCGTCGTAGGCAGTTATGTGAGCGGGCCTTTTCCGATGCGGGGGAATGTACTGCGTTACCTCGGCTGAAAGTCATGCTGAGATGAATGACGATGCGCAATCATGCGGTTGCGCGGTTTGAGTTGACTGCATCGCGGGCAAGCCACACTTCTTGGGAGTGGGCTTGCCCGTGATGCTTTTAGGCCTGGCTAAACTGCGAAGCCAGTTCCCGCAGCAGCACTTCCGCCTCAAGAACTTTGCTGACAACGTCATTGGCCTTGTCGCGAGTCAAACCAACACGCTCCAGCAGCGCATCCGGAATGTCCTCATCCGGCCCGGAGCCGATCCCGCGACTGCGCAGCAGGCGCACGGCCAGGCAGACGAGGTTCGGGTATTCGGCGTAGGCGCCGTCGTAGTTCGGGTCGTGCTGGAAGCGCAGGGCGGTGGCCAGTTCGTCGGGCATGTCCCAGTAGCGCATCAGCCAGGAGCCGATCTGTTCGCGGCTGATGCCCAGCAGGTGTTGCTCGACGTAGCTGTGGCACAGGTGCGGGTTGACCTCCAGGTGACGGCAGATCAGCGAGAAGTGCGGCGGGAACACGTGGGCCAGCAGCAGGTAGCCGAAGTTGTGCAGCAGGCCGGCGAGGTAGGTCAGGCCGGATTCCGGGCGCTGGGCACGCGGCATGGCGCGGGTCAGGCCTTCGATGACGGCGGCGGTGTAGATCGACTGCTGCCAGTACGGCGTGGTGTGTTGCGGGTGATCCTTGGGCAGGCTCAGGGTCTTGCCAAGGGCCAGGCCCAGCGCCAGGTTGATCACCAGATCGAAGCCCAGCACGCGGACGATCGCGTCTTCCACCGAACGGATCTTGCCCGGCGAGGCGTAGTACGGCGACGCCGCCCAGCTCACCACTTGCGCAGCCAGCGCCGGGTCGGTTTCGACCACGCCGGTGATGTCGTCGATGGTGGCGTTCGGGTCTACGCGCAGCTTGATGATTTTTTGTGCGGTTTCGGCCAGCGGTGGAATCTCGATGGTCGCTTCCAGACGCTGCTGGATGCGCCGCGCGGTGAACGCCTGAACGGCCTGGGTGATTTCCTCACGGTCATCGTCCGGGCGGTCGAGGTTCGGGCGGATGCTGCTCAGGGCTTCGCCGAAGTTGGCGGCGCTGGCCTTGGTCAGCATGGTCTTGAAGTCTTCGCTGGCGATTTCCAGCAGCAGGCCCGGCTCGCCGGAGTTGATCAGCAACTTCGGCTCGCGCAGCAGGCTTTCTTCGTAGAGGCACGGCGAGCTGGTCAGCGCCGGCAGGCCCGGCAGCAGGCTCAGGCTGTGTTTGCCGAGCATCTTTTCCAGGCGCTCGGTGGACACGGCGGTCAGGCGACGGCCCGTCAGTTCGGCGAGGCGGTTGAGATCCAGCAACTGGCTCTGTGGAAACAGCACCATCAGCGCACCGACCGCGTCGTCCAGCAACACGGCCTGCACTTTGCGCGAGGCATTGAGGCCGTGGTGGTCGAGCACTTCTTCGTAGGCGACGCCCAGCTTGTTGAGCAGCAGCCGAATAACAGACGGAGCGTGCGGGAGTTCGGGGGCGAGAGCAGCTTCGGTCATGGTCTGTATCCGTTTTTGAAACAATTGCTGGAGTATAACCAGCTTGGTTGGAACGAGCTGTCAGAAACTGCGACGGTGCTCACACTTGGCCGTATTGCTGCCCGTGTCGCAGCCAGCGGTCGAGCAGCGGGCTGACGTGGGTGGGCCAGCGCTCAAGCAAAGCCTGGGCGGCATCGCGCACGGCAGGCAACAAATCGGCGTCGCGCATAAGGTCCGCGACCTTGAATTGCAGCAGGCCGGTCTGGCGGGTGCCGAGCATTTCGCCGGGGCCGCGCAGTTCGAGGTCTTTTTCGGCGATGACGAAACCGTCGTTGGTCTCGCGCATGATGCCCAGGCGCTGGCGGCCGATCTGTGACAGCGGCGGATGGTAGAGCAGCACGCAATGGCTGACCGCGCTGCCCCGACCGACGCGGCCGCGCAACTGGTGCAGCTGCGCGAGGCCCAGGCGTTCAGGGTTTTCGATGATCATCAGGCTGGCGTTGGGTACGTCCACACCGACTTCGATCACGGTGGTGGCGACCAGCAGTTGCAGGTTGCCGGCCTTGAATTCGGCCATGACGGCGGCTTTCTCGACGGGTTTCATGCGGCCGTGGATCAGCCCGACCTTCAGTTCGCCGAGGGCGGCGGTCAGGTCTTCAAACGTGGTTTCGGCGGCCTGGCAAGTCAGCTCTTCGGATTCTTCAATCAGCGTGCACACCCAATAGGCCTGACGGCCCTCGGCGCAGGCGCTGCGCACCCGTTCGATGACTTCGACGCGGCGGGTGTCGGTGACCAGCACGGTGTTGACCGGGGTTCGGCCGGGCGGCAGTTCGTCGAGGATCGAGGTGTCGAGGTCGGCGTAGGCGCTCATCGCCAGCGTCCGGGGAATCGGTGTGGCGGTCATGATCAGTTGATGCGGGCACATGCGCCCGCCGACGCCTTTCTGCCGCAGCGCCAGACGCTGCTGCACGCCGAAGCGGTGTTGTTCGTCGATGATCACCAGCGCGAGGTTCTTGAACTGCACTTCGTCCTGGAACAGCGCGTGGGTGCCGACCACCATCGGCGTGCCGCTGGCGATCTGTTCGAGCGCGGCGACGCGGTTCTTGCCCTTGAGCTTGCCGGCCAGCCACGCCACCTCGATGCCCAGCGGTTCGAGCCAGCGCTTGAAGGTGATGAAGTGCTGCTCGGCGAGGATCTCGGTCGGCGCCATCAGCGCGACCTGATAGCCCGCTTCCAGCGCTTGCAGCGCAGCGAGGGCGGCGACCACGGTTTTGCCCGCGCCAACGTCGCCTTGAATCAGGCGCAGCATCGGTTCGTGCTGACTGAGGTCGTAGGCGATTTCGTTGCCGACTCGTTGCTGGGCGCCGGTCGGGTTGAAGCCAAGGTTGGCCAGGTATTTCGCCGGCAGCTTGGTGGCTTTCGGCATCGCCGGCGCGCGCAGGGAGCGCATGCTTTCACGCAGGCGCTGCTGGGACAGTTGATGGGTCAGCAATTCTTCGAAAGCCAGACGATGCTGGGCCCAGTGATGGCCGAGAGCGAGTTCGTCGACGTCGGCATCGGCGGGCGGGTTGTGCAGGTAGCGGATCGCGTCGGCCAGCGGCGCCAGTTGGTAGTCGCGGGCCAGTTCAGTCGGCAGCCAGTCGGGCAGGGTGGCCGGTTTGAGCAGGGTCAGGGTCTGCATGCACAACTGGCGCAGACGGGCCTGGGTCAGGCCTTCGGTCAGCGGGTAGACCGGGGTCAGGGTTTCATCCACCGGCGGCGGTTCGTCGCCGTTGATGGCGCGGTATTCCGGGTGGTAGATCTCCAGCCCCGAGGCGCCGGGCCGGGCTTCGCCGTAGCAGCGAATCCGCGTGCCGCGCTTGAGGCCTTCTTTCTGCGCGTTGCTGAAGTGGTAGAAGCGCAGGCTCAAGCCGCCGGTGCCGTCCTGCAAACGCACGACGAGGCTGCGACGCCGGCCCATGACCACGTCGGCGCCGCTGACGGTGCCTTCGACCACGGCGTCCTGCCCCGGCCGCAACGCGCCGATCGGCACCACGCGGGTGCGATCCTGATAACGCAGCGGCAGGTGGAACAGCACGTCCTGGAGGTTTTCCAGACCGACCTTGGCCAGTTTCTCGGCCATGGCTTCACCGACACCCTTGAGTGCGGTGACCGACACCTGCGACAGCTCAGTCATGACGCTGGCTTAACCGGCCGTGACCGGCGCGGCGGGTTTGGCGACCGAGCACAGGCGAATGGAGTCGGCGAGAATCTCGATGGCTTTCGGCCGTGGGAAGCTGGCGCGCCAGGCGATGGCCACGGTGCGGAACGGCACCGGTGCCGACAACGGACGCACTTCGATCACGCCCGGAGCGTAGTGATGGCTGTCCACCGCTGACAGCGGCAGGATCGAAATGCCCAGGCCGGACGCGACCATGTGGCGAATGGTTTCCAGGGAGCTGGATTCGACCGTGGTGTGCTTGGCGCCGTCGTTGCCCTTGGTCAGGGTCGGGCAGGCTTCCAGCACCTGATCGCGGAAGCAGTGGCCTTCGCCGAGCAGCAGCAGGCTCTTGTCGTTGAGCAGGGCGGCGTCGATGGATTCTTTCTGGGTCCACGGGTGCTGGGCCGGCATCAGGACGTAGAACGGCTCGTCGTAGAGTTGCAGGGTCAGCACGTCGGCTTCGTTGAACGGCAGGGCGATGATGATCGCGTCCAGCTCGCCGTTGCGCAGTTTGTCGCGCAGCACGTGGGTGAAGTTTTCTTCGATGTACAACGGCATCTGCGGGGCGACCCGGTGCAGTTGTGGAATCAGGTGCGGGAACAAGTACGGGCCGACGGTGTAGATCGCGCCGACTTTCAGCGGGGCAGTCAGCTGGTTCTTGCCGGCCTGGGCCAGTTCGCGAATGCCTTGGGCCTGTTCCAGCACTTTCTGCGCCTGGGCGACGATGCCTTCGCCGACCGGGGTCAGGCGCACGGCGCTTTTGCTGCGCTCGAAAATCAGCACACCGAGTTCGTCTTCAAGCTTTTTCACGCCCACCGACAGGGTCGGCTGGCTGACGTGGCAACGCTCGGCCGCGTGGCCGAAATGCTGCTCTTGGGCGAGGGTAACGATGTAGCGTAATTCTGTGAGGGTCATAGCAAGCGTCCATGAAGATGCGGGCCAAGCATACCGGCTGCAATCGATAGACGCACGTTATCAGACTGAGTGATGAATGCGACACCGGGCAATGCCGGTTTGCCGTTTGCAGATATGACAAAGGCACCTTTCGGTGCCTTTGTCAGTGGGCTGCGGCGCCTGCGGGCTTGAGTCAACTCAGCGGCGCTTTTCGATCGTGTACAGAAACGGTGCAGTAAGTTCGATGGGGCCGTTCTTCATCATGTCGGCCGGTGGCTTGGGTAGCGGTTGGGCACGACGGATCATTTTCAGGGTGGCCCGATCCAGATCGGCGTTGCCGGAGCTATCTACCAGTTCGAATGACAGTACGTTGCCTTCACCGTCGACGACGAAGCGCAGACGGTTGGTTCCGGTCTTGTTACGTAACCTGGCATTGTCCGGATAATCCTTGTATTTCTGCAGGTGTGCGAGCAGCGTGCTTTGCCAACTGGCCTTGGCCGCCAGTTGTGCTGGCGACGGGCCCGGTGCCGGCTGGGCGGATTTCTCTGTTGGCGCCTGGGTC
Organism: Pseudomonas sp. SDO52101_S400; assembly: GCF_054071635.1. Classification (NCBI taxonomy): domain Bacteria; kingdom Pseudomonadati; phylum Pseudomonadota; class Gammaproteobacteria; order Pseudomonadales; family Pseudomonadaceae; genus Pseudomonas; species Pseudomonas sp. SDO52101_S400. The sequence continues at coordinate 22,513 of NZ_JBSVWF010000072.1, forward strand.
TGCTGAGGTTCTGCCGGTTTTTCCTCGGAAGGTTTCTCCTTCACAGGCTCCGGTTTCTTCTCAACCGGTTTTGGCGGTTGTGGCTTCGGCTTGGGCTTCACAGGCTTGGGCACGGCGATTTCTGCCTTGGGTGCTTCGGCCAGTTTCGGGATCGGCAGTTCTTCGACCGGAGCCGGTGGCTGCGGTGGCGTGACGACTTTCGGCGGTGCAGGCGGCGGTGGGGCCGGAACCGGTGCCAGCTCGACCATCATTGCCTGCGGCGGCAATTCGAGGGGCGGGCGTGTGGTCCAGTTCAGCGCCAGCGCGATGGCCAGCGCATGCACGCCCAGCACCACGGCCAGACTACCGCCGTAACGCGTCAGCTTATGGCGCGTCGTGATCATTTCTTGACTGCGCTCTCGAGCCCGACCAGACCGACCTTCAGATAACCGGCAGCGCGCAGGTTGTCCATCACGCTCATCAGGTCGCCGTAGTCCACGCCTTTGTCGGCCTGGAAGAAGATTGTCGTGTCTTTCTTGCCTTTGGTCCGGGCGTCTAGCATGGCCCCGAGGGTTTCGGGCTTCACTTCGTCTTCGCCGAGGAACAGGCGCTGGTCAGCTTTCACGCTGAGGAACACCGGCTTCTCCGGCCGCGGCGCCGGTTTGGCGGTCGAGGCAGGCAGGTCGACCTTGATGTCCACAGTGGCCAACGGAGCGGCCACCATGAAGATGATCAACAGCACCAGCATCACGTCGATGAACGGCGTGACGTTGATTTCGTGGTTCTCGGCCAGATCGTCGTCTGCGCCTTCTTTCAAATGCAGGCCCATGGCCGATTACCCCACTTTCACCATGTGCGGTTGCGAGCTGCTGCGCTCAGGCTGGTGGTCGAGGTCGCGGCTGACCAGCAACAGGACTTCTGCCGACGCATCGGACACCTGAGCCTTGTAACCGGCGATGGAGCGGGCGAACACGTTGTAGATCACAACCGCCGGAATCGCAGCGACCAGACCCAGTGCGGTAGCCAGCAGCGCTTCCGCGATGCCCGGCGCCACGACGGCGAGGTTGGTGGTCTGGGTTTTGGCGATACCGATGAAGCTGTTCATGATGCCCCACACGGTGCCGAACAGACCGACGAACGGTGCGGTGGAACCGATGGTGGCGAGTACACCGGTGCCGCTGCTCATGTTGCGGCCACAGGCAGCCACCAGACGCTCGAGGCGGAAGCTGACGCGTTCCTTGATGCCTTCTTTCTCGCGGGAGTTGACCGACAGGCGCATCTCTTCGAGGGCGTCATGCACCAGCAGGTTGGCGAGGGTGCCTTCCTTCGCAGCAGTAGCACTGGCTTCCTTGAGGGTGGCGGCTTTCTTCAGGGCAGCGATTTCGCCACGCAGACGACGCTTGGCGCCCATCAGCTCAAAACCCTTGGCGATCCAGATGGTCCAGGTGATGATCGAAGCGATGGCCAGACCGATCATCACGATTTTCACGATGATGTCGGCGTTCTGGTACATGCCCCATGGCGACAGGTCGTGGGCCATGCCAAGGGAATTGTCTTGTTCCAGTTGCTCTGGATCGATCTGCTGTGCCAGCTCACCGAACTTTTTCAGGGAATCTTGTACCTCCGGTGGCAGGGAGGAGGTGTCAACGCTGCCGTCAGGATTTCTCGGCACATCATGAGTGGCGTTGGCAGTCGGCTGGGCGGCGGGTGCAGTAGCATCAGCGAAAGCGGCGACCGGCGCCAGCATCAGGCTGAGCAACAGGGCAGCCACGGTGCTCCAGGCGCGAGGTCGGTTGGTTGGCGAAGCGGGGATTTGATTGCGTGTCATGCTGGCCGGACCTGAGATAGAAAACGGTAATGCTCTTCCAGGCCTCGTGAGGCCGAGAACAAAAGTGGCGTGCATTATTGCAAGTAATTCTTGTTAACAAAAGTAATAGAGTTGCTTTTTTTCCTTCATTGCTAGCCGCTCGTCCCCTGCCAAGGCTAGTCTGTCGCTTTACGATGGGAGATTTTTGATGTCCGCGCCCTCTGTTTTGATCGCCGGTTGCGGCGATGTCGGCAGCCGTCTGGCCAGGCAATTACTGGCTGCCGGCTTTCAGGTTTATGGCCTGCGCCGGGATGTTTCACGCTTGCCGGACGGCATCATCGGTGTGGCCGGTGACCTGTTCAATGAAGATTGCCCCGAGACCTGGCCGATCGGCGCCGTGGATTATCTGGTGTATTGCGCGGCCGCGACCGAGCACGATGAAGCCGGTTATCGCGCGGCTTATGTGCAGGGCCTGCAGCATGTGCTGGGTTGGCTGAACGACTATGGACAGGTGCCAGACCGGTTGCTGTTCGTCTCCAGCAGCAGTGTTTATGGGCAGCAAGACGGGGAATGGGTTGATGAAAAATCCGAAACGGTTGCCGCCGGATATTCCGGCAGGTTGATGCTGGAGGCTGAGCAGGTTGCACTCAACAGCGGTATTCCGGTGAGCATCGTGCGTCTGACCGGCATCTACGGCCCGGGTCGCGAATGGCTGCTGACCCAGGTGCGGCGTGGCTATCGCGTGGCGGTCGATCCGCCGTTGTATGGCAATCGTATCCATGCCGATGACGCGGCGGGTTTGATGGCGTTTCTGCTGGAGGCGGATCGCAAGGGTGTGGCGCTGGATGACATTTACATCGGCGTGGACGATGCACCGGCACCGCTGGCCGAGGTCGTAGCGTGGTTGCGCGAGTATCTGGGTGTCACCGAATGGTCGGACGACGAGAGCGTGCGCCGAACCGGCAGCAAGCGTTGCAGCAATGCCCGGGCGAAGGCGTTGGGCTGGGTGCCGAGGTATCCGAGTTATCGCGAAGGGTATGCCGCGATTCTTGAAGGTCGCTGCTGACTTCCGGCATTGCACAGTAAATGTGGGAGCGGGCTTGCTCGCGAAGGCGTCGTGTCAGGCGACATCTTGATTGCCTGA
>NZ_JBSVWF010000073.1:0-25377 GCF_054071635.1 Pseudomonas sp. SDO52101_S400
ATCGTCACTGGCATACATCGATTATGCAAACGCCCGAGATCAGTGCCCTCTCCCGGGGGAGAGGGAGCCGATTGATGTGGGCCGGAAAAATGGGTTCAGTCAGCGGTATCGTCACTGGCATACATCGATTATGCAAACGCCCGAGATCAGTGCCCTCTCCCGCGGGAGAGGGGGCCGATTGATGTGGGCCGGATAAATGGGTTCAGTCAGCGCAATCGTCACTGGCGTACATCAAGTCTGCAAACACCCGAGATCAGTCCCCTCTCCTGGGGGAGAGGGCTAGGGTGAGGGGGCACTTGCAGGCTGCTTACTTCTTCAGGTCTTCAGCGCCTTGCAGCGGCTCATCACCCAGCAATAAATCCTTGTCATGGCTGACCACTTCTTCTTCGAACATCCGCCACACGTGATCGTCCTGCGAACCCAGCAGCTCCACAAAGCGCCGGCCTTCGACCTTGTCGGTCAACTGGCCAATGTAGCGGCCGGTTTCGGTTTCGCTGCGGGTCAGGACGATCTTGCGATCCTTGTCCGGCTGGGTCGGCGAGATCAGGTTCAGCTCAAGGGTCTTCGGCTGGCTGTTGCCACTCAGGCGCAGATCAACTTCGCCGGTGACGTCATCCAGATGCACGTTGGCGCGCATCTTCAGGTTCTGCGCGAGCATTTCACGATCCAGCGAGCGGTTGATGCCCTTGCCGGCCTCGTAGTAGTTGTCATTGACCAAGTTGTCCGGGTTGTTCACCGCGATGGTCACCATGGACAGCGTCAGGGTCACCGAGCAGGCCAGAATCCCGATGATGATCCATGGCCAGAGATGCTTGTACCAAGGGCTTGCGGCGTTTGCTGCGGGCATGTTCAGTTCTCTCAACGATTTTGTGGGCCGATGAACCGGCTCTTGGCTTCAACGTGGACATTGTCGTCATCGGCATCCTTGAGGATGAATTTCACCTCGTTGGTGCTCGACGGCAGTTGTTCGGGTGCACTCGACAGTTCGACCGGCATGCTGAAGATTTCCCCGGCGGGCACCTTGATCTCGCGCTTGCCTTGCAGGCGCAGGTCCGGCAGACCGGCGGCTTCCAGCACATAGGTGTGGTCGCGCTGATCTTTGTTCATGATCTTCAGGCTGTAGACGTTTTCGATCCGGCCTTCGGCGTTTTCGCGGTACAGCACGCGGTCCTTGCTGACGTCGAAGCCCACCAGCGAACGCATGAAGAATGCCGTTACCAACAGACTGATCATCGCCAGCAGCACCACGGCATAGCCGATCAGCCGTGGACGCAGTTTATGGGTCTTCTGTCCGGACAGGTTGTGTTCAGTGGTGTAGCTGATGAGCCCGCGCGGGTAGTCCATCTTGTCCATGATGCTGTCACAGGCGTCGATGCACGCGGCGCAGCCGATGCACTCGATCTGCAGGCCGTCGCGGATGTCGATGCCGGTCGGGCAGACCTGGACGCACATGGTGCAATCGATGCAGTCGCCCAGGCCCTGAGCCTTGTAGTCGACGCCTTTCTTGCGCGGGCCACGGCTTTCGCCGCGACGCGGATCATAGGAAACAATCAGCGTGTCCTTGTCGAACATCACGCTCTGGAAGCGTGCATACGGGCACATGTAGATGCACACCTGCTCGCGCAACCAGCCGGCGTTGCCGTAAGTGGCGAGGGTGAAGAAGCCGACCCAGAAATACGACCAGCCATCGGCTTGCCCGGTGAAGAATTCGAACACCAGTTCGCGGATCGGCGAGAAGTAGCCGACGAAAGTCATGCCGGTGACGAAGCCGATCAAGAGCCACAGCGCATGCTTGGAAAATTTACGCAGGAACTTGTTGGCGCTCATCGGCGCCTTGTCGAGTTTGATGCGCTGGTTGCGGTCGCCTTCGGTGACTTTTTCGCACCACATGAAAATCCACGTCCACACGCTTTGTGGGCAGGTGTAACCGCACCAGACCCGACCGGCGTACACGGTGATGAAGAACAGGCCGAACGCGGCAATGATCAGCAGGCCCGAGAGCAGAATGAAGTCCTGCGGCCAGAAGGTCGCGCCGAAGATGAAGAACTTGCGTTCCGGCAGGTTCCACCACACGGCCTGATGGCCGCCCCAGTTCAGCCAGACCGTACCGAAATACAACAGGAACAGCGCCGCGCCGCCCATCATCCGCAGATTGCGGAACAGGCCGGTGAAAGCACGGGTGTAGATTTTTTCTCGAGAGGCGTAAAGATCGACGCTGTTGTTCGCGTTCTTGCTGGGTGGCGTGACGTCGTGTACCGGAATCTGATTACTCATCATTGCATCCCACGGCAGTGGAAAAATGCCTCGGTCGATACGTGCCGGCCGGGGTCAAAAAGGGGTGTTGCAGTGGCGCAATGATACGCCTGTCATACCGACGAACGGGTGCGACCTTTGGTCGCGTTGGGGAAAAATCACGAATGGTGTAGCGAATGTAACAAAGCATGATGCAGATCAATTGACTTGCTAAGTATGGACGGGTTTTCGGCGTGCGTTGTTCGCAAACCGGACCCTCTTGGCTGGCGTCGGGACAAAATCAAAAGGTGTCGGCATTTCTGCTGTCCCACGGATTGATCAACGCAACGCCGCTGGATTCAAAGTCACCGGTGTTGCGAGTGACCACTGTCAACCCATGGACCAGCGCCGTTGCCGCGATCAGCGCATCGCTTTCATTGGCCTGATCCGGCACATGAATGCGCGCGCAGCGCAGGGCGACAGCCGCATCGACCGGCAGGATTCGCGCATCGAAGGCTGGCATCACGTGGCGCTTGAGCCAGGTGCGCAGAATTTTTCCCTGAGCCGGATCACGGCGCTCTATGCGAAGGACGCCGGTCTCCAGTTCCTTCAGTGTAATGGCCGAGATAAACATGCGAGGGGAGATGACGGTTCTGGCCCAGGCGACAACGTTCTTGTCGGCCTGGGGTTTGCGCAATTCGGAAATTACATTGGTGTCGAGCAAATACATTCAGGACAGATCCACGGGGCGGTGAGTGATCACGGCACGCTCGGTTTCGAACTCGATGTCTGCCGCTTCAGGCATGACCAGCAGATCTACGATGCTCGCGTTGAGGCCGGTGAGTTTTTCGTACTCCTCAATGCTTAGCAGTACGTGGGCGGGCTTGCCACGATCCGTGATGATAACCGGCCCATTGCGCGCGGCTTTTTTGGCACTGCTTGTGTCCTGATTGAATTCGCGGCTGGAAATGGTGGTGATGGCCATCATTGCGACCTCTCCTGAAAAAGATATGTAGCAACGTTACTACCGCATGCCTCGTCTCACAACCGGGAAGGCCTGACGAGCCTGACCGCTGGTCGGGCATTCAAAAGGCAGAAACAAGACGGCCCCGCCAATTCTCATTGGCGGGGCCGTTTTTTTGCTTCAGGCGTTGGCCTTACTGGGCCTCGGCTTCCGCTGGTTTTTCACCATGGGACAGGCTGTAAACGTACGCCGCCAGCAGGTGAACCTTGTCGTTGCCTTGCAGTTGTTCCTGGGCAGGCATCTGGCCCTGACGGCCGTAACGGATGGTCTGCTGCAGTTGCGCGAAGCTCGAACCGTAGATGAACGCGGCCGGGTGAGTCAGGTTGGGCGCGCCCATGGCTGGCGTGCCTTTACCTTCCGGACCGTGGCAGGCCACGCAGTTGGCGGCGAACAGTTTCTGGCCATTGGCCGGATCTGCCTTGGTGCCTTCCGGCAGCTTGCGGCCATCGAGGTTGGTCAGCACGAAAGCCGCCACGTCGGCTACGCCTTGCTCACCGATCACTTGAGCCCAGGCTGGCATCACGGCGTGACGACCGCCCATGATGGTGGTCTTGATGGTTTCCGGCTCACCGCCCCAGCGCCAGTCGGCGTCGGTCAGGTTAGGGAAGCCATAAGCGCCCTTGGCGTCGGAACCGTGGCAGACCGAGCAGTTGGAGGCGAACAGACGGCCCCCCATCTTCAGGGCTTGCGGATCCTTGGCCACTTCCTCGATCGGCATGGCGGCGAACTTGGCGAAGATCGGACCGAACTTGGCGTCCGAGCGAGCCATTTCCTTTTCCCACTCGTGAACGCCGGTCCAGCCGGTCTGGCCGTTGGCGAACGCGGTCTGCTTGTCGTTATCGAGGTAGTTGTAGCCCGGCAACAGACCTTTCCAGTTGCCCAGGCCCGGGTACAGCACCAGATAACCCAGCGCGAACACGATGGTGCCCACGAACAGCATGAACCACCATTTCGGCAGCGGGTTGTCGTACTCCTCGATCCCGTCGAAGGAGTGGCCGACCGTCTCGTCGGTCTGCTCGGCGCGCTGACCCTTGCGGGTCGACAGCAACAGCCAGGTCAGGGAAAAGATCGTACCGAGACTGAGGACTGTGACGTACAGACTCCAGAATGTAGTCATTCTTTGTTACTCCTAGAAGCTTGCTCGACGTGCTTGATGGCTTCGGGATCATCCGCGAAGGGCAGCAAGGTCGCGTCTTCAAACTCCGACTTGCGCTTGGGGCTGAACACCCACAAAGCCAGACCGATGAAGGCAACCATCACGACAACGGTGCCCAGGCCTCGAATCATCCCGATATCCATTAAGAATCACCGTTTGCTTTTGATGATGGTGCCCAGGCCTTGCAGATAGGCCACCAGCGCGTCCATTTCGGTTTTACCCTTCACAGCATCTTTTGCACCGGCGATGTCTTCGTCGGTGTAAGGGACGCCGAGCGTGCGCAACACTTCCATTTTCTTGGCTGTGTCTTTGCCGTCGAGCTTGTTTTCCACGAGGAACGGGTAAGCCGGCATTTTCGACTCGGGCACGACGTTGCGCGGGTTGTACAAGTGCGCACGGTGCCAGTCATCGGAGTAACGACCGCCGACACGGGCCAGGTCCGGACCGGTACGCTTGGAACCCCACAGGAACGGGTGGTCCCAGACGCTTTCACCGGCAACCGAGTAGTGGCCGTAGCGTTCGGTTTCAGCGCGGAACGGACGGATCATCTGCGAGTGGCAGCCGACACAACCGTTGGCGATGTAAATGTCGCGGCCTTCCAGTTCCAGGGCAGTGCGCGGCTTCATGCCTTCGACCGGCTTGTTGGTGACGTCCTGGAAGAACAGCGGAACGATTTGAGTCAGGCCACCGACGCTGACGGCGATGACCATGAAGAAGGCCAGCAGGCCAATATTCTTCTCGACAGCTTCATGCTTCATCAGTGAGCTCCAACTACGGCGATCTTGGCGGCGGCTTCAGCTTCAGCCGGGTCCGAGGCGCGAACGGTGCGCCACACGTTGTAGGCCATCAACAGCATGCCGCTGGCGAAGAACGCACCGCCCAGGGCGCGGACGATGTAGCCAGGGTGGCTGGCCTGCAGCGCTTCGACGAACGAGTAGGTGAGGGTGCCGTCGTCGTTGATTGCACGCCACATCAGGCCTTGAGTGATGCCGTTGACCCACATCGAAGCGATGTACAGCACGGTACCGATGGTCGCGAGCCAGAAGTGCGCGTTGATCAGACCGACGCTGTGCATCTGCGCGCGGCCGAACAGTTTCGGGATCATGTGGTAGATCGCGCCGATCGAGATCATCGCCACCCAGCCGAGCGCGCCGGCGTGTACGTGGCCGATGGTCCAGTCGGTGTAGTGCGAGAGCGAGTTGACGGTCTTGATCGCCATCATCGGACCTTCGAAGGTCGACATGCCGTAGAACGCCAGCGATACCACGAGGAAGCGCAGGATCGGGTCGGTGCGCAGCTTATGCCAGGCGCCCGACAGGGTCATCATGCCGTTGATCATGCCGCCCCAGCTTGGCGCCAGCAGGATGATCGACATGGCCATGCCCAGCGATTGTGCCCAGTCCGGCAGTGCGGTGTAGTGCAGGTGGTGCGGACCGGCCCAGATGTACAGGGTGATCAGTGCCCAGAAGTGCACGATCGACAGGCGATAGGAGTAGATCGGACGTTCGGCCTGTTTTGGCACGAAGTAGTACATCATCCCCAGGAAGCCGGTGGTCAGGAAGAAGCCCACGGCGTTGTGGCCGTACCACCACTGGATCATCGCGTCGGTCGCCCCGGCGTAGGCCGAGTAGGACTTGAAGAAGCTGACCGGCAGGGAAGCGTGGTTGACGATGTGCAGCATCGCCGTCACGACGATGAATGCGCCGTAGAACCAGTTACCCACGTAGATGTGTTTGGTCTTGCGCTTGGTGATGGTGCCGAAGAACACCAGACCGTAGGTGACCCAGACAATGGCCAGCAAAATGGCGAGAGGCCATTCCAGTTCCGCGTATTCCTTGGTAGTGGTGTAACCCAGCGGCAAGGTAATGATCGCGCCGACGATCACCGCTTGCCATCCCCAGAAGGTGAAGGCTGCGAGGCTGTCGGAAATCAGTCGCGTCTGGCAGGTTCGCTGCACGACATAGTAGGAAGTGGCAAACAGTGCACAACCACCGAAGGCGAAAATCACCAGGTTTGTGTGCAACGGGCGCAGGCGTCCAAAGCTCGTCCACGGCAGACCGAAGTTCAACTCCGGCCAGACCAGTTGCGAGGCGATGAAGACACCGAGCCCCATGCCAAGGATCCCCCAGACCACCGTCATGATGGCGAACTGGCGGACTACCTTATAGTTATAAGCAGTCGGACTGATTGCTGTGCTCATTCTAAGGTTCCACGGTTTGGGTGTTTTATTAGGATTAAAATCGGCCGCAAGTATGTAGAAAGCAGGGGGTCAATGCAACGCGCCATGACCTGGGTCAATGCTTTCCAACGCTGATTCTGCGGCCTTTCCATGCGCCGCGTAAGGACAAAATTGCCCTCGGGCAAAATGTCGCAGCGAACGAAAAAAGTGAGGGGTCCCGGTCGGATGTAACGGGGTGTGTTCGAACGTTCGGTTCGGGTGACGGACGGTAATCGGCACGACAGCCGGTATCTACCGGCCTTTGCGGCCATGTCAGTCAGCCGATTCGTTCAACGCCTCGCTCAGGGTCGACCTGGAACCGGCACGGGCCAGTCCGCATCGAGCAAGCGTAGACCCGAATCCGGGGAACCGAAAGGAGAGGGGGTGAAGGGGTGCGACAATGCGTCGCAAAGAGGCTGGAAACTGCCGCACTGGAAACGTGCGGCAGTGTTGTGCTCAATGATTACTGTTTGTTGTCTTCGGTAATCAGTTTTTCTGTATTCAATCCGTGACTCAAGCTGTACACATAAGCGGCCAGCAATTGCACTTTATCGTTGCCCAGCAGCTCGTTCTGAGCCGGCATGTGACCCTGACGACCATGGCGAATGGTCTGCTCAAGCTGGGTCAGGCTGGTGCCATAGATAAATCCGGCCGGGTGCGTCAGATTCGGCGCACCCATGGCTTCAGTGCCCTGGCCGGTTGCCCCATGACAGGCTACGCACATGGTGCTGAACGTTTGCTGTCCCGCTTGCAGGTCGGCCTTGTTGTCCGCCGGCAGTGGCAGCCCGGCCAGTTCGTGACGCACGTAGGCCGCGACGTTTTTCACACCCGCCTCACCGAGCGACTCGCCCCACGCCGGCATCGCCGCCATCCGGCCACCCATGATGGTGGTCTTGATGGTTTCGGCGCTGCCGCCCCAGCGCCAGTCCTGGTCGGCGAGGTTAGGGAAGCCGAAGGCGCCCTTGGCGTCCGAGCCGTGGCACACCGAGCAGTTGGAGGCGAACAGACGGCCACCCATTTTCAGCGCCTGCGGATCCTTCGCTACTTCTTCCACCGGCATCGCGGCGAATTTGGCGAAGATCGGCCCGAACTTGGCGTCGGCCTTGCTCATTTCCTTTTCCCACTCGTGAACGCCGGTCCAGCCGTCCTCGTAGCCGGGCAGGATGCCTTTCCAGTTGCCCAGGCCCGGGTAAAGGATCAGATAGCCCACGGAAAACACCAGCGTGCCGGCGAACAGCATGAACCACCACTGCGGCAGCGGGTTGTCGTACTCCTCGATGCCGTCGAAGCTGTGGCCCATGGTCTGGTCGACGCTGCCCTTGGTCTCGCCCCGACGGGTGCCGACCAGCAGCCAGGTCAGGCCGATCAGGCTGCCGATGGTCAGTACGCAGATCCACGTACTCCAGAAGGTGGTCATGGCCGGGTACTCCTTGTTTCAGTTGCAGGGGTTGGGTCGGGTTGCGGCTCGTCGGCAAACGGCAGCAGGCGCGCTTCGGCGAATTCCGGCGTGCGCTTGCGGTTGAACACCCACAGGGTCAGGCCGACGAAGGCCACGAACACCACGACCGTGCCGAGGCCGCGAATCAGCCCCGCGCTCATTTCAATGACCATCGGGCTCACCTCTTGCTCTTGATCGCAGTGCCGAGCACTTGCAGGTAGGAGACGAGGGCGTCCATTTCGGTCTTGCCCTTGAGGCTGGCCACCGCGCCGCTGATGTCGTCGTCGGTGTACGGCACGCCGAGGGTGCGCATGACCTTGAGCTTGGTTTCGGTGTGGCTGCTGTCGACCGGTTGGGTGACCAGCCATGGGTAGGCCGGCATTTTCGATTCCGGTACGACGTTGCGCGGGTTGTACAAGTGCGCGCGGTGCCAGTCATCCGAGTAGCGCGCGCCAACCCGGGCCAGGTCCGGACCAGTACGCTTGGAGCCCCACAGGAACGGGTGATCCCACACGCTTTCACCGGCCACCGAGTAGTGGCCGTAGCGTTCGGTTTCGGCGCGGAACGGCCGGATCATCTGCGAGTGGCAGCCGACGCAGCCTTCGCGGATGTAGATGTCGCGGCCTTCCAGTTGCAGCGCGGTGTAGGGCTTCATGCCTTCCACCGGTTTGTTGGTCACGTCCTGGAAGAACAGCGGGACGATCTGGGTCAGGCCGCCGATGCTCACGGCGAACACCATCAGCAGCATCAGCAGGCCGACGTTCTTTTCAATCGTTTCGTGTTTCATGGCGGACTCCTCAGGCCATCTGCGCGGCAGCAACGACGTCAGCAGGCTGCGAGGCCCGCACGGTGCGCCAGGTGTTGTAAGCCATCAGGAACATGCCGCTGAGGAAGATCGCCCCACCAATCAGCCGCACGACGAAGCCTGGGTGGCTGGCCACCAGGGTTTCGACGAAGGAGTAGGTCAGCGTGCCGTCCTCGTTCACCGCACGCCACATCAGGCCTTGTGCAATGCCGTTGACCCACATCGAAGCGATGTAGAGCACGGTGCCGATGGTCGCGAGCCAGAAGTGCGCGTTGATCAGGCCGATGCTGTGCATCTGCTCTTTGCCGAAGATTTTCGGGATCATGTGGTACAGCGCGCCGATGGAAATCATCGCCACCCAGCCGAGCGCACCGGCGTGTACGTGGCCGATGGTCCAGTCGGTGTAGTGGGAGAGGGCGTTTACCGTCTTGATCGCCATCATCGGACCTTCGAAGGTCGACATGCCGTAGAACGCCAGCGACACCACCAGGAAGCGCAGGATCGGGTCGCTGCGCAACTTATGCCAGGCGCCCGAGAGGGTCATCATGCCGTTGATCATGCCGCCCCAGCTCGGTGCCAGCAGAACCAGCGACATCACCATGCCCAGCGATTGCGCCCAGTCCGGCAGCGCGGTGTAGTGCAAGTGGTGCGGGCCGGCCCAGATGTACAGGGTGATCAGCGCCCAGAAATGCACGATCGACAGGCGATACGAATACACCGGACGTTCGGCCTGTTTCGGCACGAAGTAGTACATCATCCCGAGGAAACCGGCGGTGAGGAAAAAGCCTACGGCGTTGTGGCCGTACCACCATTGCACCATCGCGTCGGTCGCACCGGCGTACACCGAGTAGGACTTGGTGAAGCTCACCGGCAACTCAAGGTTGTTGACGATATGCAGAATCGCCACGGTGATGATGAACGCGCCGAAGAACCAGTTGCCCACATAAATGTGCTTGGTCTTGCGCTGCATGATCGTGCCGAAGAACACGATGGCGTAGGCGACCCAGACGATGGTGATCAGGATGTCGATCGGCCATTCCAGCTCGGCGTATTCCTTGGAGCTGGTGTAACCCAACGGCAGGCTGATGGCCGCCAATAGAATCACAAGCTGCCAGCCCCAGAAGCAGAACGCGGCGATTTTTGGTGCGAACAGTTGTGTCTGGCAGGTGCGCTGCACCGAGTAGAACGAACTGGCGAACAAGGCACAGCCGCCGAACGCGAAGATCACCGCGTTGGTGTGCAGCGGGCGCAGGCGTCCGAAGCTGGTCCACGGCAGGTTGAAGTTGAGTTCGGGCCAGACCAATTGAGCCGCGAGAAAAACCCCGAGCCCCATGCCGACGATGCCCCACACCACCGTCATAATGGCGAATTGGCGGACCACCTTGTAGTTGTAGGCGGTACTGATAGAAGTGTTCATGGTTCCCCATCCACGGTTCAGCCGAAGTGAGCGCCAACAGCGCGTCCTTCGCCTGGAGTTATAGGCAGACTAAAAGCGAGGCAAGCATGGACAAACAGCACAAGGCCAGTATTGACGGGGATCAATGGGCGCAGTGCCTGCGGGATCACGGGTGGCTTTGGGATGCGGCTGTTGGGGAGGCTTCCGCGACGCTGATCCTGGCGCATGGGGCGGGGGCGCCGATGGACAGTGACTGGATGAACGATATGGCTGGGCGCCTTGCCGGGCTGGGTGTGAACGTGTTGCGGTTTGAGTTTCCTTATATGGCGCAGCGGCGGGTTGATGGCAGTAAACGCCCGCCGAATCCGGCGCCGAAGTTGCTGGAATGTTGGCGTGAGGTTTATGGCTTGGTGCGACTTCATGTCGCTGGGCCGCTCGCGATTGGCGGGAAGTCGATGGGGGGGCGGATGGCAAGTTTGCTGGCTGATGAGCTTGGCGCTGATGCGTTGGTTTGTCTGGGGTATCCGTTTTATGCGGTTGGGAAACCGGAGAAACCACGGGTCGAACATCTGGCTGGGTTGAAGACTCGGACGTTGATTGTTCAGGGGGAGCGGGATGCTCTTGGCAATCGGGACGCTGTCGAGGCTTACGATTTATCGCCGAGCATTGAGGTGTTTTGGTTGGCCTCTGGGGATCATGATTTGAAGCCGCTCAAGGTTTCCGGGTTTACCCATGAGCAGCATTTGGCTTCGGCTGCGGGGAAAGTTGCCGGGTTTCTTCAGGTGTAGCCCGCACCTTGGGTAAGGGCCGGGCACATCCTTTTATGCACGAGACTGGAGACGTTATTCACTGATCACCAGGTTAAAACGTCCGATGGGCTGTGTCCGATAGCCATGACTCTTGAAGTTCGCTTCAAAAGTACCCACTGCGATTCCTCTGGAGGGATCGAGTTTTATGGTCAGGATGGCTTTATTGGCATCGACTGTAGTAAAGCCCTCAAAGCCTTCCGGCGCGGGACTCGAATGGCTGTGTTTGAAGCTCAATTTGTCATCGAGTGTGTAGGTGGCATTGATAGGGGCGTCATTCTCGTACGGGATAAGCATGCTGTAGGCGAAGTAGTTTCTGAGCGAAATTGATCCGATCGCTCCTGAGATTGACCAACCTCGTTCACCCGTTATCGGATGCTCAGCCAGATAAAACAGGGATCGTTCAGCTTCCACTTCGGGATTGCTCCCAAATTTCCAGAAGAACTTATTTGCGAAGATCACAGGGCTGTTGGCTTGAGGGATAAAAATAGTATGACTGCTCATCTGGAATTCCTTTTTCATGAAGGGTGATTGGCGTTCTTTTAATAGATAGCCAGGCACTTGATATGCCTTCTTCAAGATGAGCGTCTACTGTCATACCTGACAGCTAGGCGACTAGTATCAAATGTGCTTGTTTCCGGTCTGGTGATTAAAGAACCTGGACGGTGGGCATATCCGTTGCTGCGGTTATGGCTGCTTAGGGTTTCGCCCTGACGGCGACTCACTTTTTTTACAAACGCCTAAAAAAAGTAAGCAAAAAAATGCTTGCTCCTACGTTCGGCCCGCTCGCTAAAGCTCGGGGTTCCTTCGCTCCGGGATTCATCCGGGGGGCATCGCCTACGGTTTGCTTCGCTGCACCTCCTCTCGATGTGTTTGGCTTCGCCAAACGGTCGCTGCGCTCCCACCCCCGGATGAATCCCTCCACTCAGCCTTCCGACGTCGCCCGCAGATCAAAAGCGGCACTCGAGCTAACGCTCATCGTGTTGAGTGGTTTGGCGAACGGCTTGGTTTCAGTGTCGAGCCTACCCCTCACCCCAGCCCTCTCCCCTAGGAGAGGGAGCCGAATGGGGAGCTTTCAAGTGTGCGTTCATCTCGGTATTTCATGTTGGCGCACCTCACCCAAACACCTCGGTCAGTCCCCTCTCCCTCGGGGAGAGGGCTAGGGTGAGGGGGAAGATTTCACTGACACACCACAAAAACTGAAAGCTCCCCCAATCCCAGCATTTCCAGCACATAAACACGATCGCGTGAACACGTTTAAAGTACACGAACCGTTACGCCATAAGGGCTACAACACCTTGCGTCGTTACCTACGCGTACGCCAGAATCCGCCGGCTTACGCGGTTTGGAAAGGGCTATATCGTTTCCCTGTCACTGAAAAAACAGTGATCGGGTTTGGTAGCCCGCTTCGAAACCGTCGTATGGCGTCACCATATGCAGTCCCTTGTTTGGGGCTCAGTTTTTTATGGTGGGCATGCGCGGGGCTCCTTTGTGAGCGCCGGGTTTCCCGTTTCGACCGGTCTACCAACCCGCGTATGGCCACCACCCTTCGTTTGGTAGCGAGGGTGATGGCTCCTAAACATTCGAAACTGGAGTTAAATCTATGTTCAAAGCCACACCCAACCCACCAGAAACCGATCCAATCTCCAACGACCCCGAGCTTGAGTCCCAAAAGACAAAAGAAGCCGCCGACCGCGCACTCGACTTTTACCTCGGCCCCGAAATCCCGAAGTACTTCCCGCCCAAGGCCCGTCCTATCTACATGGTCGATCCCACGCTCGATGACGAAACGCTGCTCGTCGAAGCCAGTGAATCACTGTCGTCAGCCAATGCCATGGCCGGCAATATCGCCAACTCGGTGAAAGGCCCGGAACGCAAACCGCTGCTGGCGCTGCAACAGCTGATCATGTTGAACGAGCTGCTGGTGAATCGACTGCTGGACAGGCTGAAATTGCCGCAATAATTTCGCTCGCTGCTATGGCCTCTTCGCGGGCAAGCCCGCTCCCACAATGGGTGGTGGTGTTGCGAGATTTTGTGGCCAATGCGAAACCCTGTGGGAGTGGGCTTGCCCACGAAGAGGGCGGTGCTGGCCACATCCATTTCAGACAGGCAATAAAAAAACCCGGAAGCTCTCGCTATCCGGGTTTTTCGTATCAACCATCCAATCAGCGGTTAAACCGCTCCACCAACGAATACTGCGTATTAGCCGTCTTCGTCAGCTCTTCACTCAGCAACGCCGAGTTATGCGCCTGTTCCGAGGTCTGGTCCGCCAGTTCCGAGATGTTGCTGATGTTGCGGCTGATTTCTTCAGCCACGGCACTTTGCTCTTCGGTCGCGGCGGCGATCTGGGTGGTCATGTCGGTGATGTTGGCCACCGCCTCGCTGATACCCACCAGAGCTTGGTCTGCTTCCAGTACCCGCGCCACACCTTCTTCCGCCTGGCGATGGCCGGCTTCCATGGTTTGTACGGCGCTGGATGCAGTCTGTTGCAACTTGGCGATCAGGGCGTGGATCTGGCCGGTGGATTCGCTGGTGCGTTGTGCCAGTTGGCGGACTTCGTCGGCCACCACGGCAAAACCACGGCCCATCTCGCCGGCACGCGCGGCTTCGATCGCGGCGTTGAGGGCGAGCAGGTTGGTCTGGTCGGCGATGCCTTTGATCACGTCGACCACGCCGCCGATTTCGTCGCTGTCCTTGGCCAGTTGGGTGACGGTCAGGCCGGTTTCGCCGACGACGACCGACAGACGCTGGATGGCTTCGCGGGTTTCACCAGCGATGTCGCGGCCGCGACCGGTCAGGCGATTGGCTTCCTGGGTGGCGTCGGCGGTGCGTTGTACGTGGCTGGCCACTTCTTGCGTGGTGGCGGCCATCTGGTTGACGGCGGTGGCGACCTGTTCGGTTTCCACGCGCTGGCGTTCCAGGCCGATGGAGCTGTTGTGCGCCAGACTGTCGGACTGTTTGGCCTGATCGGTCAGGTGCTCGGCGGTGTCCTGCAGACGGGTCAGGCAGGTTTTCAGGCGGGCTTCCTGGCTGAGGATCGACATTTCCAGACGGGCCTGGGCACCACGGCTGTCGGTGTACATCTGCGCGATCAGCGGGTCGGACGTGGTCTGCTCGGCCAGGCGCAGCAGACGCTTGAGCCCGCGTTGTTGCCATTGCAGGCCCAGCAGGCCCAGCGGCACCGACAGACCGGCGGCGAGGGCGAAGCCCCACTGCGAGTTCAGGGTGGCGCCGATCATGAAGCTCAACTGGCTGACCAGAATGAACGGCAGCCAGTCCTGCACGATCGGCAGCCATTTGTCGCTCGAAGGAATCGCCGACTTGCCCTGGTTGATGCGTTGGTAGAGCGCTTCGGCACGGCGGATCTGTTCGGCGGACGGCTTGACCCGCACCGACTCGTAACCGACCACCTGATTGCCGTCGAACACCGGTGTTACATAGGCGTTAACCCAGTAATGGTCACCGGTCTTGCAGCGATTCTTGACAATGCCCATCCATGGCAAGCCTTGTTTCAGTGTGCCCCACATGTGCGAAAACACCGCCGCCGGCACGTCAGGGTGACGAACCAGGTTGTGCGGCGCACGGATCAGTTCCTCACGCGAAAACCCGCTGATTTCGACGAATGCGTCGTTGCAGTAGGTGATCACGCCTTTGGCGTCGGTTGTGGAAATCAACCGCTGCTGAGCCGGGAAAGTCCGTTCGCGTTGTGTAATGGGCTGGTTATTACGCATGGTTTTTCAATCCGCAAGGCTTTGAAAGGTTGTCGGCGGGGTCGGCGATTTGTTGAAGTTTTTTTTCATTTATAAGTACGGCGTCGCAAAACGGGGCTTGCTTCAACCCGCGAGCATCGGATAGGTGAACAGGCCGAAGTGCAGCAGGTTCAGACCAAAGTGCGTCATGATCGCCGCGCCGAGCCCGCCAAAACGGTAGGCCAGACCATAGCCGACACCCGCCAGGCCCGCCAGCAACACCCATTGCCAGCCGGCGCCCACATGCACCAGACCGAACAGCAGGGACGCGAGCAACAGCGCGAGGTTTTCGCCGTAGGGCAGGTGTTTGAAATGCCGGCTCAGGCCGCCCTGTATATAGCCGCGAAACAGCGCCTCTTCGACCAGCGTCACCAGCAGCAGGTTGTTCAACACCCACAGCCACGCCTGATCCGGCCATTTCGGTGCCCAGGTGATCATGCCCAGCAACACCGCGCCACCGAGGGCCAGAATCACGCTCAACGTCAGTGCCAGCGCGGTGGCGTAGACCGTCAGGCGCAATGAGCGCCGCGCGACGATCCACGGGCAGGCCAGTAGCAGCCAGAAACCAATCAGCGGTTTGTCGAGATTCACGAACATCGAGAACGGCACGGCGTTGTCAGTAAAACGCTGCGCCGGGATGGCCCGCCCGTTGTAGAAGCCCGGCAGCCAGTGCATGGCCAGCGCCAGAGCCAGCACGATAAACAGGCCATGGCCGAGAAAACGCCCGACCGGCACGGTTTGCTGGCGCACCGCGTAACCGGCGAACAGCAACAGTGCGATGGAGATCAGCGCCAGCCAGCCGAGCTGGCCGAAGCTCAGCGCCAATCCGTAACCAAGGCTGAGAAGCCCGAGATAGAGCCATGGCAGAGCTGTCATGGAAAGTCCTTGTGCACGATTTGTGGACAGGCTTTCTACACGGGTGGGGGCGAGTGGACAAGTGAAGGTGTGGCAAGAAACCGGGACAACAACAAAGCCATTGGCCAAACACAAATCCCAATGTGGGAGCGGGCTTGCTCGCGAAGGCGTTGTAACATTCAGCAAATCTGTTAGCTGACACACCGCATTCGCGAGCAAGCCCGCTCCCACAGGGGATTTATATTCCACCAGGGATTTTGTTTTTGGCTGGAGATCAGCGCAGGTTGAGTTTCGCCGCCGCGCGTTCGGTGATTTCAGTACGCAACTTCAGCGAAGGCGCCGCACGCTTGCGTGCCTCTTCGACAACCGCACTCGGCGCCGTCTCCGGGCTGCCCGAATCAAACGGCGGCGCCGGCGCATATTCCAGTTGCAACTGCACCAGTTGCGCCGTGTCGACGCCGACCAGTTCCTGCGCCAGGGTCAGGGCAAAATCGATCCCGGCGGTAATGCCACCCCCGGTGAACAGATTGCCGTCGCGCACCACCCGATCCTTCACCGGGATCGCGCCCAGAGTCGGCAGCAAATCGTGATAAGCCCAGTGTGTGGTCGCCCGTTTGCCCTGCAACAGACCCGCCGCCCCGAGCACCAGCGAACCGGTGCACACCGACGTCACATAACGCGCCTGCGCGGCTTGCGCCTTGATGAACGCCAGCGTCTGCTCGTCCTCCATCAACGGCCCGACCCCGGCGCCACCGGGAACGCAGATCACGTCCAGAGCCGGGCAGTCCTCGAAGGTGGTGGTCGGTTTCAGCACCAGCCCGGTGCTGGCGGTGACCGGCACCAGATCCTTCCAGACCAGATGCACCTGCACGTCCGGCAACGAGGCCAGCACGTCGTACGGGCCGGTCAGGTCGAGTTGCTGCACTTGGGGAAACAACAGAAAACCGATCTGCAACGCCATGATTCTTCTCCGTGAAAAGGGGTGGACGGCTTCACTGTAGGCGCGTAGGTTTTGGCGCATACGCCAATAAGCCCACGAATTACGCCAAATGCCTAAAACCATCCACGTCCTCGCATTCGCCAATGTGCAACTGCTTGATGTCACCGGGCCGTTGCAGGTATTTGCCTCAGCCAACGACATTGCCCGCCAACAGGGTCTGCCTGCGCCTTACGCGCCAACGGTGATTGCCAGCGGTGGTGGGGCGGTGAACTCTTCGGCCGGGTTGGCGATGTTGGTCGAACCTCTGCCGAAACAGCCCAGCGATACCCTGATCATCGCCGGCGGCTGGGGCGTTTACGCCGCTGCCGAAGACACTGAGTTAGTGAGTTGGGTGCGTGAACACGCCAACGGATGCCGGCGCGTGGCTTCGGTGTGCACCGGCGCATTTCTGCTGGCCGCCAGCGGCTGGCTCGACGGTCGCCGGGTCGTCACCCACTGGACCCGTTGCGAACAACTGGCGCAGCAGCACCCGCGCTTGCAGGTCGAGCCCAATCCGATCTTCATCAACGACGGGCCGGTCTGGACCTCGGCGGGCGTCACCGCCGGCATCGACCTGGCACTGGCCATGGTCGAAGACGACCTCGGCCGCGACATGGCCCTGGACGTCGCCCGGCAACTGGTGGTGTTCCTCAAGCGCCCGGGCGGGCAGTCGCAATTCAGCGTGACGCTGTCGCTGCAAAAACAGGGCAACCGCTTCGATGAATTACACGCGTGGATCGCCGAACACCTGACCTGCGATCTGGGCATCCCGACCCTCGCCGAACAGGCCGGCATGAGCGAACGCAGTTTCGTGCGCCACTACCGCGCCGACACCGGCCAGACCCCGGCCCGGGCCATCGAACTGATCCGCGTCGAAACCGCCCGCCGGTTGCTGAGTGATACAGGTTTGCCGGTCAAACGGGTGGCGGCCAATTGTGGGTTTGGCAGTGAAGAGACGTTAAGACGCTGTTTCCTGCGGGCTATGGGTGTGACGCCGCAGGCTTATCGGGAGCGGTTTTCGGTCAGTGCTGGAGCAGATCCAGTAATGCCTTGAGCGTCTCGTCCGGAGCTTCTTCCGGAATGTTGTGCCCGACACCCGACAGCACCCGCCGCTCATAAGGCCCGCTGAAGTGCTGCGCATCTTCATCGTCCGCCGGCGCCGGGCCGACGCCATCATCAGCACCGCACAGCGAAATTGTCGGAACGTTGATCGCCGGTTGTTTCACCAGCGCCTGCTCCATCCATTCCAGCTTCGGATCCCCCGGCGCATACATGAAGCGATGACGGTAGGAGTGAATCACCACCTCGACGAAATCCGGGTTGTCGAACGCCGGTGCGCTCAGCGGATAACGCTCGGCGTTCCGCGCCCAGGTAGGTGACCACAACTGCCATAGCAACTCACACAGCGCCCGACGATTCTGCGTCAGCCCTTCAACGCCACGAGGCGTGTGGAAGTAATACTGATACCAGAAGCGATGCTCGGTCTCGGGATCCAGCGGCTGGATCGAATGCGGAATGTCTTGCAGGTTGTAGCCGTCGCCCGTCACTAAACCGCGCACACGCTCGGGATACAACGCCGCCACAATGCACGCTGCCCGACCGCCCCAGTCATAACCGCACAACGTCGCTTGCTCGATACCCAACGCATCCATCAGGTCCAGCAGATCCTGCGCCAGCGCCGCTTGCTGGCCGGAGCGCAGCGTGTCCGGGCTATTGAAGCGGGTCGGCCCGTAGCCACGCAGGTACGGCACGATCACCCGGTAACCCTTGGCGGCGAGAGGCGGAGCAATTTCGTCATAGGCGCGGACGGAGTAGGGGAAGCCGTGGAGCAGGATGACCGGCGTGCCGTTTTCCGGGCCGTGATGCTCATAGCCGATGGTCAGGCTTGGGGTTTGGCTGAATCGGATTTCGGCACGGGCCATGGAAAATCTCCTTACACCTCGGCTTCCGCCACCTGATTGAAATACTTGCTCCGGTCCGGCGTAAACGTCACCACCATCTTAGTCCGCGAGCAGGTCATGACTCGCTCTACACCCAGGTCGATATCCAGATCTTCCCCGCGCAACCCTTGCCACTGGGCGAGGTATTTCAGCGATCCGTATTTTTCGTTTTTCTTCAGGCTGCGACTCACGCCACCTTTCCAGCCGAGTACCGGCAATTCATCGGCGCGGCAGCGTTGGGCGAGGTCGGGGAAGCGGGTGGCGCGCTGGCGGCCGATTTCCCAGCATTTGATCAGGCCCTTGTCGGCGGCTTCCCACAGTTCGTCGCGGGTCAGGCCAGACCTCAATGGGGAATCGATGGGGCGGTGGATGCGTTGGCTCATTCTGGTTCCTTGAATCGGGTTTTTATTGGACAGCTCCGCTGTGCCCGTTGCGGTGGATGGTAGGGGGGGATGTAACAGCTGGCAACAAGGTATTTCGGGGTGTAAGTGCGAGTTGCGGGCCAAGCGTTACACGGGGTCTGGCAGGTTGTTGTAGGCCGTGCCATCAACAAGTTGTATCGAAAGGAATCGATTTCGCAGGCCAGCCCTTCAACCGCAAGAGTTGGGGGTGTTTGCCGTTCGTAGGTGCCCATCCTACAAACGGCGATTGGACTTGAGATCTTTCTTACAGGCTCTATCGAAAAAGGACGACTACGGCTGCCAGTAATTCTTCTCCCCACTCAACTTGCGATCGAGAAAACTCGCCGCACTGATCAGCGCCAGATGCGTCAACGCCTGTGGCGTGTTGCCCAGATGCCGGCCCCGGTTGTCGAATTCCTCCGCGTACAACCCCAGCGGATTGGCGTAACGCAGCAGTTGCTCGAATTCCAGGTGGGCCTTTTCCACTTGCCCGGCGCGGGCCAGGCATTCGACGTACCAGAACGAGCACGCGGCGAAGGCGCCTTCGGTGCCAGACAAGCCGTCGATCCCGGCATCGTCATTGCGATAGCGATAAACCATGCCGTCACGCACCAGATGCTTCTCGATGGCTTCCAGGGTCGCGAGCCATTTCGGATCCTTGGCGCTGACGAAGCGCACCAGCGGCATCAGCAACATCGAGCCATCCAGCGCCGTGCCACCCTGGTATTGCACGAAATGCCCAAGCTCTGCGTTCCAGAAGTTGTCCCAGATGTCGGCATGAATCGCCTGCCGGGTCTGGTCCCAGCGAGCGAAAGGCGCCGGCAGAGAGCGTTTCGAGGCCAGACGGATGGCGCGGTCCAGCGCCACCCAGCACATCAGCCGCGAATGCAGGAAGTGATGTTGCTCACCGCGCATTTCCCAGATGCCTACGTCCTTGGTCTGCCAGGTCTCACAGACCTGATCGACCACTTCCATCACATGTTTCCAGCCTTCGTGGGAAATCGCGTCGCCGTACTTGTTGACCAGATAAACGGCGTCCATCAGTTCGCCGAAGATATCCAGTTGAATCTGGTCGTAGGCGCCATTGCCGATGCGTACCGGTTTTGCCCCGCCATGGCCGGACAAATGCGTGAGTTCGGTTTCCGGCAACTCCTGGCGGCCGTCGATGGCGTAGAGGATGTTGAGTTTCATCGACTGGCCGCTGCAATCGCTGACCCGCCCGCGCAGCCAGCGCATGTAGGCGTTGGCTTCGTCGACAAAGCCCAGGCGCATGAAGGCGTAGACGGTGAACGAGGCGTCGCGGATCCAGGTGTAGCGATAGTCCCAGTTGCGTTCGCCGCCGGGCGTTTCCGGCAGGCCGAAGGTGGCGGCGGCGAGGATTGCGCCGTGCTGGCGCGAGGTCAGGAGCTTCAGGGCGAGGGCCGAACGGTTGACCATCTCCCGCCAGCGGCCGCGATAGTTGGACTGACCGATCCAGTCGCGCCAGAACTTCAGCGTGCGTTCGATGCACAGTTGCGCGGCACCTTCGGCAAAGCGCGGATCGTCGCTGGCGCCGAGCATGAACGCCGCTGTTTCATCTTGCTTGAGGGTGAATTGCCCGACCGCCGCAGCGTCATCGACGCTCAAGGCTTGATCCGAGGCCAGTCGCAGTGTCGGCTGCCCGCTGGCGCTGAACAGCACATCCTTTTTATCGGTTATGGCGCGGGTTTCAGCCCGGGCGTAGTCGTGCCGAACGGCGCAGCGCAGGTTGAATGTCGCTTCTCCGCTGACCACCCGCACCCGGCGCATCAACAGCGGCAAGGCATCGTCGTTGTCGCCGATGGGCAGCAGATCGGTGATTTCCACCACGGCGTGGTCGCTGAGCCAGCGGGTTTGCAGGACGTTGGTGTCCGGCAGGTAAATCTGTTCGCGCCGGGCATCGGGCAGGTCCGGGGCCAACTGGAAAATCCCCGCGTCGGGCGTGTCCAGCAGCGAGCAGAAGATCGACGGGCTGTCGAATTCCGGCCAGCAGAAGAAATCCACGCTGCCCTTGTCATTGACCAGCGCGGCGCTGCGCAGGTCGCCAATGATGCCGTGGGCGTCGATGGGGCTTTGTCGTTCGCAAGGATGCTCAGCCATTGCCACGGAACTCCGGATAGAGGCTCATGCCGCCGTCGATGAACAGGGTGGTGCCGACGATGTAGTCAGAGGCATCGGAGGCGAGGAACACCACCGCGTTGGCCACGTCCTCGACATCACCGATGCGCCCGTAAGGGATGAGTTTGAGCAGGGCTTGCCCGGCATCGCCCTCGGTGGCGTCTTTATTGATCGCCGTGCGAATTGCCCCCGGCGCGATGCCGTTGATGCGGATGCGCTGGTGGCTGACTTCCTGGGCCAGGGTCTGCATCAATTGATCGACGCCACCCTTGGATGCCGCGTAGTTCACATGCCCGGCCCACGGAATGCGCTGATGCACGGAACTCATGTGAATGATCTTGCCGGCAGCCCGGGACACGCCCTCGCGCACGCCCTGGCGATTGAAGATCCGCAGCGCGGCGCGGGCGCAGAGGAACTGGCCGGTAAGGTTGACGCCGATTACCGCGTTCCAGTCGGCCAGCGACATATCCACAGCTGCCGCGTCTTTTTGCAGACCGGAATTGGCCACCAGGATGTCCAGCGTTCCAAAGGCGTCGAGGGTCTGCTGGAACAGTCGCTCCACGTCCTCTTCCTTCGAGACGTCCGCGCCAATGGCAATGGCCTTGCCACCGTCGGCGACGATCTGCCGGGCCAGCGCTTCGGCGGGCTCGGCCTGGCGGTTGTAGTTGATGACGACAGCGGCACCGGCGGCGGCCAGAGCTTTGGCGGCGCCGTGGCCGATGCCGGAACTGGCGCCGGTGACCAGTGCCACCTGACGAGCGAGGGAAATCTGCATGCAGGGTCGCGCCTTGGGTTGAGGGCTTACTTAGCTGACTGGCGGCCGGTGGCGAGAGTTCATCCGCGTACATGAAATGATCGACAGCTTCGCGCCGCAGCGATTGGCCTTGCACGCATTGGGGACTTCACATTCCACCAACAATTGCGCGCTTTCCCGGCCGTCAGGCTTTGTGGCAAGTTGGCCGCCCCTGATGAGGCTGTAACCGATGGCAAACCCTTACCGCGAACTGTTCAACGCCCCCGGCGCCCGGGCCTTTGTGATGGCCGGGATGATCGCGCGCATGCCGATTTCCATGACCGGCATCGGCGTGATCACCATGCTCTCGCAATTGACTGGCGGCTACGCGCTGGCAGGCGGGGTGGCGGCGACCTTTGCCTTGGCCACGGCGTTCTGCGCGCCGCAGGTGTCTCGGCTGGTGGACCGTTACGGTCAGGGGCGAATCTTGCCGGTGTCGGCGCTGATCGGTGGCGGGGCGTTGCTGATGTTGCTGCTGTGCACCCGTTTGCAGGCGCCAACCTGGACGCTGTTCATCTGCGCCGCGCTGGCCGGTTGCATGCCGAGCATGTCGGCGATGGTGCGGGCGCGCTGGACGGAAATCTATCGCGGCCAGCCGCAATTGCAGACCGCTTATGCGCTGGAGTCTGTGCTCGACGAAGTCTGCTTTATCGTCGGCCCGCCGTTGTCAGTCGGGCTGTGCGTCGGTGTGTTCCCCGAGGCCGGGCCCCTGGCAGCGCTGTTGATGCTGGCGATCGGCGTCACGGCGTTTGTTGCCCAGCGCGGCACCGAGCCGCCGGTACATCCGCACGAATCAGAGCATCAAGGCTCGATCATTCGTTCGACCGACGTGCAGTGGCTGCTGCTGTTGATGGTCGCCATGGGCATGATCGTCGGCGTGGTCGATGTGGTCAGCGTCGCGTTTGCCCAGCAGCAAGGGCAACCGGCAGCGGCGAGTATCGTGTTGTCGGTGTATGCCATCGGTTCCTGCCTGGCCGGTATCGCGTTCGGTGCGATGCGCTCGAAACTGCCGTTGCCGCGCCTGTTTCTGTATGGCGGGTTGGCGACGGCGGTGACCACGCTACCGCTGTTGCTGGCGACCAACATCTTCGGGTTGTCCGTGGCGGTGTTCATTGCGGGGCTGTTTTTCTCGCCAACCCTGATCGTGGCGATGGCGTTGATCGAACGCATCGTACCGCCAGCGAAACTCACCGAAGGCCTGACCTGGCTGGTGACCGGCCTGAGCATCGGTGTGGCCATCGGTGCCGCCGGCTCCGGCGCACTGGTGGATGCGTTCGGTGCCCGCAGCGGCTTCTGGCTGGCCATTGCCGCCGGGGCGGTGGTGCTGTGTTCGGCGGTGCAGAGTTTCCGTCACCTCAAGTGAACGAGTTACCAGCCCCGGCCAGAGTTCACCCAGAAATTCACGGACAGCGAAGTCGACACCGATTCCACCTGATGGAACCAGCCTTCCGGCAGAAACAACAGGTCGCCGGCCTCCAGCGTCACCCGCAGGAAGGTCACGTCGCGAGCCTTGGGGAAACGCTCATAGTCCGGCGCATCAGGGTTGAAGTCGCAGCCGTCCAGGCCACCCTCGGGTGCGGTGGACCAGGTACCCAGCGCTTCACGATGATGCGGTGCGGCGAGGGTGAACTTCTTTTGGCCCCAGACCTGGGCGAACAGGTTGTCGGTGTCATCGCGGTGCAACGGGGTCAACGTGCCTTTGGGGCCGATCCAGATGCGCGGCGGGATGAACAGCGAAGCGTCGAAGTAGGGCGGGTACTGAATCTGCTGCATCAGCGCTGCCGGCAGAATGTTGTTGCCCATGTAGGCCGGTGGCTCTCCATCCGCGCCTTTGACCGCCGGGCTGTCCAGCGAGGCGATGAAATCGGCCATCGACGTGGAGCGGAAATCCCGTTCGGTCGAGAACGTCTTCTTCACGTAGTCGCCGTGACGGGTGATGCCTTGCAGTTCGGCGAAATGCACCAGCGACTCTTCGCGGCTGAGCTTGAACAGCGGCCAGTCCTGCAAGGCATTGCTGATCACCACCGGAACACCATTGGGCAAGTAACGACTCTCGAATTCGATCAGCGACAACTCGCTGCGCGGTCGCCGTTCGACGATGGTTTGCGGGGGCAGGCTGGCGGTGAGTTTTTCGCTGAAGCGCGGCGGCGTCGGATACCGCTTGTTCATGTCGACCTTTTCCACCGGCGCCGCACCCCGGCGAGCGTGGTCGATGATCTGCGGCAGCATCGTCGCCAGGCCCATGTTGCCGCTGATCTTCAGGCGACCGCTGGCAAACAGTTCCTCGACGTTGGCGATGCCGGCCATGATTCCGAGAAAGTCCTGCTCGGCGACTTCGATGGTCACGTCGGGGCTGGCATGGCGACCGGCTTCGGTGCGGCTGCTCGCGCTGACCTCGGACCAGAACGCCTGTGACCCCAGCAGGAATTGGAAAACGCCTTCGATACCGACCGCGCCGGCATTGGCGAACAGCTTGCCCAGGATGGTCTGCAGGTCCACGGTGAATCCTCGTTGTTGTTTTGGTCTGAACGGTTAACGAGCATTTGTAATGGAAATTTACGAAATGCCGACTAATTTGCCGAAGCAGCAATCCGTACCCTTTGAAGAGATATTTTCCGAGGGAAGCGTGGTGACCAAGTTGACCCTGCTGTGCCTGCCGTACTCCGGCGCCAGTGCCATGGTCTACAGCCGCTGGCGGCCGAAGCTGCCGCAGTGGCTGCAATTGCAACCGGTAGAGTTGCCGGGACGCGGCGCCCGCTTCGGCGAACCGCTGCACACCGACATGCGTGCGCTGGCCATGCAATTGGCCAGGGAGCTGCACCCGACACTCAAGGCCCCTTACGCATTGTTCGGTCACAGCCTAGGCGCTTTGCTGGCCTGCGAAATCGCTCACGCCCTGCGCGCACTGGGTTGCCCGGAACCGGTGGCGCTGTTCGCCTCGGGCACGGCGGCGCCGACGTTGCGCGCCGACTACGACCGCGGCTTTGCCGAGCCGAAGACCGACGCCGAGCTGATCGATCAACTGCGCACGCTCAACGGCACCAGCGAGGAAGTGCTGGCCAATCAGGAGCTGATGAGCCTGACGCTGCCGATCCTGCGCGCCGATTTCCTGCTCTGCGGCAAATTCCAGCCGTTGCAGCGGCCGCTGCTCAACTGCCCGGTCCATGTGCTCGGCGGCAAGGCCGACAAGGCCACCACCGAGCAATTGATCGGCTGGAGCAAGGAAACCCGGGGCAGCTTCTCGGTGGACATGCTGGCCGGCGGGCACTTTTTCATTCATGAACACGAAGCCAAGGTGCTGCGGGTGATCAAGGATCAGCTCGACGTGCATCATCGTAGGCACGGCTTGATGACTGCCGTTTAACCCGACCTCCAATTCATCCTGAAAACTGTGGGAGCGGGCTTGCCCCGGGCGGCGATCCGACGATAGCGATTTTTCAGTCAGCGCA
>NZ_JBSVWF010000074.1:0-24499 GCF_054071635.1 Pseudomonas sp. SDO52101_S400
GGATCAGTCGATAATGAGTTGACTGACACACCGCCTTCGCGAGCAAGCCCGCTCCCACATTTGATTTGTGTACACCTGAAAGACCTACGGAATACCGATGAACCTCTCGCGCCTCGCCCTGCCCCTTCTCCTGCTGCCAACTGCCAATACCCTCGCCGACACCTTCGAACGCGATCAGGCCCTGAAGCTGCCGGACACGCTGATCAGCGCCAACCGCCAGGTAGAAGCACGCAACGACAGCAGCGCCGCCAACACCGTGTTCACCCGCGAAGACATCGAACGCCTGCAACCGAGCAGCGTCACCGATCTGCTGCTACGGGTACCGGGCGTGCAAGTGGCGCAAACCGGCGGGCGCGGCAGTCTGCCGGGGATCTACATTCGCGGCACGCAGTCGGCGCAGAGCCTGGTGCTGGTCGACGGCCAGCGCATCGGCAACTCGACGTCCGGCGACAGCAACCTGCAACACCTCAACATCGAGCAGATCGAACGCGTCGAAGTACTGCGCGGGTCGCGTTCGGTGATCTACGGCAGTGACGCGATTGGCGGGGTGATTCAGATTTTCACCCGGCGCGGCGGCGAACAAGGCTTGCAGCAGCGGATGCATGTCGGATTCGGCAGCAACCAGACCTGGGAACGCAGTGTCGGCCTGTCCGGTGGCGATGAGAAAACCCGCTTCAACCTCGGCGCCAGCCTTGATGAAACCGCTGGCATCGACCGCACCCACGAGTCTTATCCCAGCGACAGTGACCACGACGCCTACCGCAACAAATCCATCAGCCTGAGCCTCAGCCATGCGCTGACCGATGATGTCGAAGTCGGCGCCAACCTGCTGGATAACCGGGGTAAAAGCGAATTCGACAACCCGTTCGGGCGCTTTGACCCGATCACCTTCGATTCGGTCCAGCAACAGCCCTACAGCGATTTCACCGTCAGCAGTTTGAGCAGCTACATCGACGCGCGGATCAACGAGCGCTGGAAATCGCGCCTGGAACTCGGACACAGCGAAAACCGCGAGAAGACGCTCGACAAGCTCAGCGACGAACGCTCGGTGTTCAACACCTACCGCGACTCGGTGACCTGGCAGAACGACCTGACCCTCGATGCACGCAACAGCCTGATCCTCGGTGGCGACTGGTATGAAGACCGGGTCAACAGCAGCACCGCGTTCGACGAGGACAGCCGCTGGAACCGAGCCGCTTTCATCCAGCATCGCTTCCAGGCCGACAGCTTCTCCACCGAACTCGGCCTGCGCCGTGACGACAATCAGCAGTTCGGCGGGCAGAACAGCTGGAGCGGCACGCTGACATTGCCGGTCAACCCGGACAACGACCTGCTTCTCAGCTACAGCGAAGGTTTCCGCGCACCGACCTTCAACGACCTGTACTACCCGGACTTCAGCAACCCTGATCTGAAACCGGAAACCTCGAAAAGCTACGAGCTGCAATGGCGCAGCCAGTTAAGCGACAGCAGCCGCCTCGAAGCGTCGCTGTATCGGACAGACCTGGAAGACGCGATTATCTTCGGCAGCAACTCACGCCCGGAAAACGTCGCTTCGGCGCGGATCAATGGCTTCGAAGCAGCCCTGAAACAGGAACTGCTTGGCTGGCAGAGCAACCTTGGCGTGGCGATCATCGATCCCCGCGACCGCGACACCGGCCACACCCTGGCGCGACGGGCCCGTCGCACCTTGAGCTGGGATCTGGATCGACAATTCGACCGCCTCGGCCTCGGCGCCAGTTGGCAGGCCGTCAGCAGCAGCTATGACGACCTGAAAAATCAGCAACCACTGGGTGGTTATGCGCTGCTCGGACTGCGCAGCAGCTGGGCGCTGAACCGTGAGATCAAGCTGGATTTCAAGGTGGATAACCTGCTGGACAAAGGTTACAGCCGGGCGCTGTACAGCCATGACGGCAGTCAGTATGGCTATCGCGAAGAAGGTCGGGCGTTCATGTTCGGGGTGACCTGGACGCCGCAACTCTGATCCAGAATTTGCGCTGCATTGACTGACCTCTTCGCGAGCAAGCCCGCTCCCACAGGGGGTCTGCGGTGTGTCAGTTGCTCGAGAGCTTGTCACCGCGAGCGAATTTCCAGGTGCGGATGATTTCCAGTCGGTCGATGTCCGACAGATCCCCGGTAAACGGTGCAAAAGGTGCTGCCAGACGAACGATGCGCTGCGCTGCCTGATCCAGCAGCGGCTGGCCGGAGGATTCCAGCACCAGCACCTCATACAGCGAGCCGTCGCGGTTGATCGACACCATCAGGCGCAGATTGCCGTAGATCTGTTGGCGACGGGCTTCGTCGGGGTAATTGAGGTTGCCGATGCGCTCGACCTTCTTGCGCCATTCGTCCTTGTACCAGGCGCCCTTGTCGCGCATGGTCGAGGCCGCGCTCAGGCGGTGGATGCGCGGGCGCTTGGCGTACAGCTGTTGTTCGTTGGCCAGTTCGGCTTCGAGGCTGGCGATGTCGCTGGAGAGCTGCGAGCTGTCGAAAGTCGGGGCGTCGACCGTCGGTTTGGTCTCGGTCTTGGCTTCTTCTTTCTTGGTCGGCGCCTTTTTCGGTTTCGGTGCGACGGTGGTTACCGCAGCCTTGGGCGCGGCTTCCTGCACTTGCGGCTTGGCGGCCGGTGGCGGGGTGACCTTCTTGACCTGATTGTCCTGGAACGGCGCAACCTCGGTGGTTTTGGGGATCGCCTTTTTGTCGAGCGTGCCGCTGCCTTCCTGGTTTTCCTGGGCGAGGAAATCAGCCTTCTTGGGCTTGGTTTCGCTCTTGAAGGTGGCGAGGGTGATTTCCAGGGTTTTGCTGATCTGCTTGGGCTCGACCATGGTGAAACCCACGCCGAGCAGCAGCGCCAAATGGATCAGCGCCGCGAGAAACAGGGTAAATCCGAGGCGATCGACCGGGCGCACGCCGCGGTGGGCGAGTTCAGCAGGCAGATCGGACGGGAGGGTCATGACAAGAAAACCAACATCGCGTTTTTCAGAGGCTGCGCATGATAACGCAATGTTGGTTTCACGCCTTGGGCTTCAAGCATCAAGCGACAGGCTGCATGTGACAGACATCAAGCTTGCAGCTTTTTCTCGATGGCATCCATCAGCAGGCCGCCGATGTCGGTGCCGAACGCATTGTCGATCTCGCGGATGCAGGTCGGGCTGGTGACGTTGATTTCGGTCAGGTGCTCACCGATCACGTCCAGGCCGACGAACAGCAGGCCCTTCGCGCGCAAGGTCGGGCCGACCTGAGCAGCGATCCAGCGATCCTTGTCGGTCAACGGACGGGCTTCGCCACGGCCGCCGGCGGCGAGGTTGCCACGGGTTTCGCCCTGGGCCGGAATCCGCGCCAGGCAGTAATCCACCGCCTCGCCGTCGATCATCAGGATGCGCTTGTCGCCGTCCTTGATTGCCGGCAGGTACGCCTGGCCCATGATCTGCTGGGTGCCGAGGGCGGTCAGGGTTTCCAGAATCACCGACAGGTTCGGATCGCCGGCGCGATGACGGAAGATCGAGGTGCCACCCATGCCGTCCAGCGGCTTGAGGATCACGTCGCCATGCTTGGCGGCGAATTCACGCAGCACGTCGGCGCGGCGGCTGACCACGGTCGGCGGGGTGCACTGCGGGAACAGGGTGGCGAACAGCTTTTCGTTGCAGTCGCGCAGGCTCTGCGGCTTGTTGACCACCAGCACGCCAGCGGCTTCGGCCTGTTCGAGCAGGTAGGTGGAGTAGACGAACTCCATGTCGAACGGCGGATCCTTGCGCATCAGGATCACGTTCAGATCGCTGAGCAGCGAATCCTGCTCGGCGCCCAGTTCAAACCATTTTTCCGGGTTGGCGAAGACTTTCAGCGGCTTCATCCGCGCCCGTGCCTGACCTTCGCCCTGATAAAGGTCCTGCTGTTCCATATAGAACAGTTCCCAGCCGCGCTTCTGCGCCGCCAGCAGCATGGCCAGCGAGCTATCCTTTTTATAGGAAATGCTGGCGATTGGGTCCATGACTATCCCGACGCGAACGCTCATTGGGTTTTCCTCGAAAATTGGCTACCGGATCGGTATGAAAAAAGTGCCGCCAGAGTGGCTCCGGGCGGGTTTTCGGTCAAGGAAAAACCCGTCGATAGATTGGATCAGGAGACTGTGCTAAAAAGGCTGCCATATCGTGCTGGCCCTTAAGCATCAAGGGTTTCCGGCCATTACGCATCGCAAAACGGACAAATTGATTCGCAAAGGCGACGGTAGAGCCCCCTTATGGAACAGCAGTCCAGCGCCTTGAAGGTCATGGTGATCGACGACTCGAAAACGATTCGTCGCACCGCCGAGACCCTGTTGAAAAATGCAGGGTGCGAAGTCATCACGGCGATCGACGGTTTCGACGCCCTGGCGAAGATCGCCGACAACCACCCCGGGATCATTTTTGTCGACATCATGATGCCGCGTCTGGATGGTTATCAGACCTGCGCTTTAATCAAGAACAACAGTGCTTTCAAGGCAACGCCGGTGATCATGCTGTCGTCCCGCGACGGGCTGTTCGACAAGGCCAAGGGGCGGATTGTCGGTTCCGATCAATTTTTGACCAAGCCTTTCAGCAAGGAAGAACTGCTCGACGCGATTGCGGCCCATGTCCCGGGCTTTACCGCTGATTTGCCGCAGTAAGACACGCACAGTGACACTCGGCCAGCGGGCCCGGTGTCGACAAGAAAAATGGGGAAGACCATGGCACGTATTCTGATCGTCGATGATTCGCCGACTGAAATGTACAAACTGACCGGCATGCTGGAAAAGCACGGCCACGAAGTGTTGAAAGCCGAAAACGGCGCCGACGGCGTGGCCCTGGCCCGTCAGGAAAAACCCGACGCGGTGCTGATGGACATCGTCATGCCCGGCCTCAACGGTTTTCAGGCGACCCGCCAACTGACCAAGGACGCTGAAACCAGCCACATTCCGGTCATCATCATCACGACCAAGGATCAGGAAACCGACAAGGTCTGGGGCACTCGCCAGGGCGCCAAGGATTACCTGACCAAACCGGTCGACGAAGAAACGCTGATCAAGACCCTGAACAACGTGCTGGCCGGTTGATCGCGCCGCCATGAGCGAGTCGCTGACCGCGTTCGAACTGTTGTGGCAGATCGACCAGCGCTGTCGTCTGCTGGCGGCGGACCTGCCGTCGCAACCGGCGCGCCAGGATCGCTGGAGCGGTATCGGCTTTCGTCTGGGCGAGCACTGGTATGTCGCGCCGATGGGCGAGGTCAGCGAAGTGCTGCCCGAACCGCGCTTCACCCAATTGCCGGGCGTCAAACCGTGGGTCAAGGGCGTTGCCAATCTGCGCGGGCGCTTGTTGCCGATCCTGGACCTGTGCGGCTTCTTCGGCCATGAGCTGTCACCCATGCGCAAGCAGCGGCGGGTCTTGGTGGTAGAGCATCAGGACGTTTTTGCCGGTGTGCTGGTCGATGAGGTCTTCGGTCTGCAGCACTTCGATCAGGACAGCTTCGAACCCGTCTCGATCCGTAAACGGCAAGGCTCCAAGGGCGAGTTCGTCAAAGGGTATTTCCGGCGCGAGCAGAACTGGCGAGTGTTCAGCCTGTTTGCGCTGGCGCAGTCACCGAGTTTCATGCACGTCGCGGTTTAACAGGCGAGGACCGATGATCAAAGCAAAAACCAGCAAGCCCGCAGAAGGCTCGCGCAGCCGCTCGCAGATCATCGTGCTGTTCATCGCGCTGATCGTGTTCATCATGCTGCTGTTCGCCAACTTCGCTTACCTCAACACCCAGGCCAATTACGACAAGCAGTACATCGGCCATGCCGGTGAGTTGCGGGTGCTGTCGCAGCGGATCGCCAAGAACGCCACCGAAGCGGCGGCCGGCAAATCGGCCGCGTTCAAGCTGCTCAGCGATGCGCGCAACGATTTCGCCCAGCGCTGGGGTTATCTGAAGAAGGGCGACCCGGCCACCGGCCTGCCGCCGGCACCGTCCACTGTTCGCCCGGAAATGCGCGCCGTGCAGCTGGACTGGGAACGCCTGCTGAAAAACACCGACGCCATACTGTCCAGCGAACAGACTGTACTGTCCCTGCATCAGGTTGCCGCGACCCTGGCCGAAACCGTGCCGCAGTTGCAGATCGAATACGAAAAAGTCGTCGAGATCCTCCTGCAACGCGGTGCCCCGGCGGCGCAGGTGGCGATGGCCCAGCGTCAGTCGCTGCTGGCCGAGCGGATCCTCGGCGCGGTCAACACCGTGCTTTCCGGCGACGAAAACTCGCAACAGGCGGCCGATGCCTTCGGTCGTGATGCCGCGCGTTTCGGTCAGGTGCTCAATGGCATGCTGCAAGGCAACCCGACACTCAAGATCAGCCAGGTCGAGGACCGCGACGCCCGCGCTCGCTTGAGCGAGATTTCCGAGCTGTTCCAGTTCGTCTCGGGCTCGGTGGATGAAATCCTCGAAACCTCGCCGGAGCTGTTCAAGGTCCGCGAGTCCGCCACCAATATCTTCAGCCTGTCGCAGACCCTGCTCGACGAAGCCTCGCACCTGGCCACCGGTTTCGAGAACCTCGCCGGCGGGCGCAACACCGACACCATCGGCGGCTACGTGCTGGGTCTGTTGGCGCTGGCGTCGATCATCCTGATCGGCATGGTCATGGTCCGGGAAACCAACCGTCAGTTACGCGAAACCGCCGAGAAGAACGAACGCAACCAGAACGCAATCATGCGTCTGCTGGACGAGATCGAAGACCTCGCCGACGGCGACCTGACTGTGACCGCCTCGGTGACCGAAGACTTTACCGGGACCATCGCCGACTCGATCAACTATTCCGTCGACCAGTTGCGCGATCTGGTGGCGACCATCAACCTCACCGCCGGCCAGGTTGCCGCAGCGGTGCAGGAAACCCAGGCCACCGCCATGCACTTGGCCCAGGCCTCGGAGCATCAGGCCCAGCAGATTTCCGAAGCGTCGACCGCGATCAACGACATGGCCCAGTCCATCGATCAGGTGTCGGCCAACGCCGCCGAGTCCTCGGCGGTGGCCGAGCGCTCGGTGGAAATCGCCAACAAGGGCAACGAGGTGGTGCACAACACCATCCACGGCATGGACAACATCCGCGAGCAAATCCAGGACACCGCCAAACGCATCAAGCGCCTGGGCGAGTCGTCCCAGGAGATCGGCGACATCGTCAGCCTGATCGACGACATTGCCGACCAGACCAACATCCTCGCCCTTAACGCGGCGATTCAGGCCTCGATGGCCGGTGACGCCGGGCGCGGTTTTGCCGTGGTTGCCGACGAAGTACAACGGCTGGCCGAACGTTCGTCTGCTGCGACCCGGCAGATCGAGACACTGGTACGGGCGATCCAGACCGACACCAACGAAGCCGTGATTTCCATGGAACAGACCACCACCGAAGTGGTGCGCGGCGCGCGGCTGGCGCAGGATGCCGGTGTGGCCCTGGAAGAAATCGAAGGCGTGTCCAAGACGCTTGCGGCGCTGATCCAGAGCATTTCCAACGCGGCGCAGCAGCAGACGTCTTCGGCCGGGCAGATTTCCCTGACGATGAACGTGATCCAGCAGATCACCTCGCAGACCTCGTCCGGCTCCACGGCCACCGCCGAAAGCATCGGCAACCTGGCGAAAATGGCCAGCCAGTTGCGGCGTTCGGTGTCCGGGTTCACCTTGCCGGCGGCGGCAGCGCCCGCCACGGACAAGGCGTGAGGCCTGCGGGCGAGTTCATGTCGAGCGGAGTGGTTATGGGTGACCGGCACGACTACGTGGCCCTCGAATGGGTCAAGGGTGAAATTGCCGAAACGCTGAGGCAGGCGCATCAGGCCATCGAAGCCGTGCTCGACGATCCGCAGTCGGTGCCCGGGCTGGACGAGTGCCTGGTGTGCATCCATCAGGTCCACGGCAGTTTGCAGATGGTCGAGTTCTACGGCGCGGCATTGCTCGCCGAAGAGATGGAGCATCTGGTCGAAGCCTTGCAGAACGATCGCGTCAGCCACCGCGACGAAGCCTTGCACCTGCTGTTGCAGGCCTTCGGCCAATTGCCGATCTATCTCGACCGCGTGCAAGGCGCCCGCCGTGACTTGCCGCTGGTGGTGCTGCCGCTGATCAACGATCTACGCAGCGCCCGGGGCGAAAGCCTGTTGTCCGAGACCAGCCTGTTCAGCCCGCAATTGCCCGAGCTGCCGCCGCTGAGCCCGGAAGCGTTGGCCCTGCTGGAACCGGCGGATCTGCCCAATGTGTTGCGCAAGTTGCGGCAGATGCTGCAGATGGCGCTGGTGGGCTTGCTCCGCGAACAGGACGACCAGACCCACCTCGGTTACCTGAGCAAAGTCTTCACCCGCCTCGAAGCCTTGAGCGGCGAGGCCCCGCTGAGCCCGTTGTGGCAGGTCGCTTCGGCACTGGTCGAAGGCATGCGTGAAGGCCGAATCGCCAACAGCCCGGCCCTGCGCAGCCTGTTCAAGGACGCCGACAAGGAACTCAAGCGTCTGCTCGAGCAAGGCATGGCCGGCCTTAATCAGCCACCGCCGCCCGAGCTGTTCAAAAGCCTGCTGTTCTATATTGCCAAAGCCGAACATCCCACCGGGCAGATGCTGACCATGAAAGATCGCTACTCCCTGGACGACGCGTTGCCCGACAGCGCGATGGTCGACGAAGAACGCGCGCGCCTGGCCGGGCCCGACCGCGATGCGATGCGCTCGGTGCTCGCGGCGTTGTGCGAAGAGCTGGTGCGGGTCAAGGAGCGCCTCGACCTGTTCGTGCGCAGCGACCGCCAGCACACCTCGGATCTGGACAGCCTGCTGGCGCCGCTGCGGCAGATCGCCGACACCCTCGCGGTGCTCGGTTTCGGCCAGCCGCGCAAAGTCATCATCGATCAACTGGCGGTGGTGCTCAGCCTCGCTCAGGGCCAGCGCGAACCGAACGACGCCACGCTGATGGACGTCGCCGGCGCCTTGCTTTACGTCGAGGCGACGCTGGCCGGAATGGTCGGCACGGTGGAACCGGAGAGCCCGGAAGACTCGCGCCTGCCGACCACCGACCTGACGCAGATCCATCAGATCGTGATCAAGGAAGCGCGCATCTGCCTGCAACAGGCCAAGGACATGATTGTCGACTACATCGACGCCGACTGGGACCGCCAGCAACTGCAACCGCTGCCGGCGCTGCTGACCCAGGTGCGCGGTGCGCTGGCGATGATTCCGTTGACGCGTGCGGCGAGCCTGCTGGAGGCCTGTAACGGTTTCATCCGCGAGCATCTGCTGCTCGATCCTCACGAACCGGGCTGGCAGCAACTGGACAACCTCGCCGATGTCATCACCAGCCTCGAGTATTACCTCGAACGCCTCACCGATGACCCGCAGGCGCCGAGCGAGCAGCTGCTCGATATCGCGCAGAAAAGCCTCGCCAGCCTCGGCTACTTTCCTGACGAGCCGCCCAGCGAACAACGGGTGCCGCTGCTCGACGACGTGCTCAGCCCCAGCGAAGCGCTGGTGATGCAGGACCTGCAGGAACTCGATGACCCGGACATCGTGCAGTCGCTGGCCGATGTGCTGGCCAGCCCGGTGTCGGCGGTCAACCCGCCGGCGCTGACCACACCCGGCAGTCTGCTGCCGCCACCGGCCGATGAAGAGCCGGTGGATGACGAGTTGCGTGAAGTGTTCCTCGAAGAGACCGAGGAAGTGCTCGACGTGCTGCGCGAATACCTGCCGCGCTGGACCGCCGATCCGCAGGATCGCGCAGCCTTGAGTGAACTGCGTCGAGCGTTCCACACCCTGAAAGGCAGCGGGCGCATGGTCCGTGCGCTGGTGCTCGGCGAATTGGCCTGGGCGGTGGAAAACCTGCTCAACCGCGTGCTGGAACACAGCGTCGAACCGGGCCCGGCAGTGCAGCAATTGCTGGCCGACACGTTGTTGTTGCTGCCGGATCTGATTGCCGAATTCGCCATCAACCATCAGCGCCAGCGTCAGGATGTCGATCAACTGGCAGCGCGGGCTCACGCCCTGGCCAAGGGCGACACGCCGCTGCCAGCCGAAGACGTGGAAGACGTCGCGGCGCTCGATCCACTGTTGCTGGAGATTTTCCGCAACGAAGCCGAAACCCACCTCGCCAGCCTCAACCGCTTTCTCGATCAGGCCGCCGAACACGTGCCGTTGCAGGCCAGCGATGAATTGCAGCGAGCGCTGCACACCCTCAAGGGCAGCGCGTCGATGGCCGGCGTATTGCCGATCGCCGAACTGGCGGCGCCGCTGGACAAACTGGCCCGGGAATTCAAGGCCCACCAACTGGCGCTGGACCTCGACGAAGTGGAGTTGTTGCTGGAAGCCGAGGGCTTGTTCCGTGTCGGTCTGCGCCAGCTCAAGCATGATCCGCTGGCACCGATTGTCGGCGCGCAATCGCTGATCAAACGCACCGAAACCCTGCTGGGCGAACGCCTCGAATCCATCCTCAATGCGCCGAGCAGCAGCCTCAGGGTCAAGCGCGATCCGCAACTGATCAACAACTTCCTGGCCCAGGGCATGGATATCCTGCTCGACGCTGAAAACCTCTTGCAGCGCTGGCAGCAGCACCCCGGCGAACGCCAGGAACTCAGCGCGTTGCTGGATGAACTGACGACCCTCGGCGAGGGCGCGCACCTGGCGGATCTATTGCCGGTGGATGTGTTATGCGAAGCCTTGCTCGACCTGTATGGCGCTGTGGAAGAAAGCAGCCTGGCGGTCAGCGAGCGGTTTTTTCATGAGGCGCAGCAGGCCCACGAAGCACTGATCAACATGCTCGACGAACTGGCCGCCGGCCAGGAAATCACCCCGCAACCCCAGCGTATCCGTGCGCTGCACGAACTGCTCGACGAAAGCCTCGACCCGTCGGCCATGGGCCTGATTCGCAGCGATGGCAGTCGCACCCTGAGCATTTCCGAGCTGGGCAGCGCCACTGCCGAACTGCAAAAAAGCGCCACCGGGATCGCCCCGGATGACGAGATCGTCGAGATATTCCTCGAAGAGGCGGTGGACATTCTCGACAGCGCCGGGCAAGCCTTGCAACGCTGGCTGAACGACCCGGAAAACGGCGCCCCGCTGTCGTCGCTGCAACGGGATCTGCACACGCTCAAGGGCGGTGCGCGAATGGCCGAGGTCGAGGCCGTGGGCGACCTGGCCCAGGAGCTGGAAAACCTTTACGAAGGTCTGGTGGATCGCCGCTACAACTACAGCGAAGCCCTGGGTCAGTTGCTGCTGCAAAGCCATGACCGCTTGGCCTTGTTCCTCGATCAATTGCACGACCATCAGCCGCTTGAACCGGCGCAGGATCTGATCGACGCCATCCGCCAGTTCCGTCAGGGCCAGGCCGGCAGTTCGGAGACGCCGCCACCCGCCGCCCGTCATGACGGCTCGGGGCACGACCCGGAGCTGCTGGAAATCTTCCTCGAAGAAGGTTTCGACATCATCGAAAACTCCGGCGCCGCGCTGCTGCGCTGGCAGGCCGAACCCGGCAGCCGCCAGGAAGTGGAAACCCTGCTGCGCGACCTGCACACCCTCAAGGGCGGCGCGCGGATGGTAGAGATCGGCCCGATTGGCGACCTCGCCCATGAGCTGGAATACCTTTACGAAAGCCTATCCTCCGGCACCCTGCAGGGCAGCGCCGAACTGTTTGCCCTGTTGCAGCGCGGTCATGACCGACTGGCGCAGATGCTCGACGCTGTGCGCGCCGGTCAGCCGTGCCCGCCGGCGGATCGACTGATCAGCGCGATTCAGAATTTCAGCCACCCGGTGACTGTAGAGACGCCTGCGCCCATGCTGCCGACGGCGGTGAAGAGCGAGCCCGCCGCCGAGGCCGGCGCGGATATGGTCAAGGTCTCCGCCGAATTGCTCGATGACCTGGTCAACCTCGCGGGCGAAACCTCGATTTTCCGTGGCCGGATCGAGCAGCAGGTCAGCGATGCGCAGACCGCCCTGAACGAGATGGAAACCACCATCGAGCGTATGCGTGACCAGTTGCGCCGGCTCGACACCGAAACCCAGGGGCGGATTCTCAGCCGTCAGCAAGTGGACGCCGAACGCCTGGGCTACGAAGAATTCGATCCACTGGAAATGGATCGCCATTCGCAATTGCAACAGTTGTCCCGGGCCTTGTTCGAATCCGCTTCCGACCTGCTCGACCTCAAGGAAACCCTCGACCGCCGCACCCACGACGCCGAGAACCTGCTGCAACAGCAAGGCCGGATCAACACCGAATTGCAGGAAGGTCTGATGCGCACGCGCATGGTGCCGTTCGAGCGCATGTTGCCACGCCTCAAACGCATCGTCCGTCAGGTCGCCGAAGAACTGAACAAAGACGTGGCGTTCACCGTCGGCAACGCCGAAGGCGAGATGGACCGCAACGTCCTCGAACGCATGGCCGCGCCGCTGGAACACATGCTGCGCAACGCCGTCGACCATGGTCTGGAGCCGGCCGACGTGCGGCTGGCGGCGGGTAAACCGGCCCAGGGACAGATCAGCCTCGACCTGTCCCGCGAGGGCGGCGACATTGTTTTCGACATCCGCGATGATGGCGCCGGCGTGCCGCTGGACGCCGTGCGACGCAAGGCGATCAAGCGCGGTCTGCTGGCGCCGAACGCGGAAATCAGCGACCGCGAAGTGTTGCAGTTCATCCTCCAGCCGGGCTTTTCCACTGCCGAGAAAATCACCCAGATTTCCGGGCGCGGCGTGGGCATGGACGTGGTCCACGAAGAAGTGCGGCAACTGGGCGGCACCATGAGCATTGACTCGGTGCCGGGGCAGGGCGTGCATTTTCGCATTCGCC
The DNA here is from genome assembly GCF_054071635.1 of Pseudomonas sp. SDO52101_S400. Classification (NCBI taxonomy): domain Bacteria; kingdom Pseudomonadati; phylum Pseudomonadota; class Gammaproteobacteria; order Pseudomonadales; family Pseudomonadaceae; genus Pseudomonas; species Pseudomonas sp. SDO52101_S400. Next base: position 12,772 of record NZ_JBSVWF010000074.1, read on the forward strand.
TGCCGTTCACCGTGTCGGTCAACCGAGCGCTGATGGTGCAGTGCGGTGAAGATCAGTATGCGATTCCACTGAACACCATCGACGGCATCGTTCGCGTCTTGCCGAGCGAACTGGACGGGCATTTCCGTCACGATCCACCACGCTACGAATATGGCGGCCAGCGCTATGAACTGTGTTATCTGGGCGAGCTGCTGAAAACCGCGCCACGGCCGAAACTGATCGGCCAGAGCCTGCCGCTGCCGGTACTTCTCGTGCAGTGCAACGAGCGGCACATCGCGGTGCAGGTCGACGCCATGGCCGGCACCCGCGAGATCGTGGTCAAGAGCCTCGGCCCGCAATTCGCGGCGGTGCAGGGTGTGTCCGGGGCGACGATCCTCGGCGATGGCCGGGTGGTGCTGATCCTTGATTTGCTGGCGCCGATCCGCGCGATGCAGGCACGGTTGCCACAGCGTCCGGCCAGCCACGAAATCGAAAGCGAACCGCAGAAGCCGCTGCTGGTGATGGTGGTCGATGACTCGGTCACCGTGCGCAAGGTCACCAGCCGTCTGCTCGAACGCCACGGCATGAACGTGCTGACTGCCAAGGACGGAGTCGATGCGATGCTGTTGCTGGAAGAGCACATGCCCGACCTGATGCTGCTCGACATCGAAATGCCGCGCATGGACGGCTTCGAAGTAGCGACCCAGGTGCGCCACGACGAGCGCCTGCAACACCTGCCGATCATCATGATCACCTCGCGCACCGGCCAGAAACACCGCGACCGCGCCATGGCCATCGGCGTCAACGATTACCTCGGCAAGCCGTACCAGGAATCGGTGCTGCTCGAAAGCATTGCCCTGTGGAGCAAAAAACATGCATGAGCGGCGTCATAACCAACGTAGCAGCCAACTCACCGGGTTGCTGCTGCCGCTGGCCGATCGCAATTTGATCCTGCCTAACGTCGCTGTCGCCGAGCTGATCGACTACCAGTCCAGCGCCTTCGATCTCGATACACCGCCGTGGTATCTCGGTCGGGTGACCTGGCGCGAACGGCAGATTCCGCTGCTGAGTTTCGAGTCGGCGTGCGGCAACAAGATCGTCATCGGCGAACGGGCACGGATCGTCATCCTCAACGCCCTCGGCGGATTGCCGACGCTGCGTTTCATTGCCTTGCTGGTGCAGGGGATTCCGCGCTCGTACAAGCTCGATAGCCAGTTGAGTTATGTCGACGTGCCGTTGTGTGCGCTGGAGCAGGCGGCGGTGCAGGTCGGGGAGCAGGTGGCGAAGGTGCCGGATTTGTTGGCGCTGGAGAAGTTGTTGGTGGATGCCGGACTGGTTTGAGTCCGCTTGAGTTTTGTGTTGCTCCCATTCCCCTCACCCCAGCCCTCTCCCGGAGGGAGAGGGGGCCGACCGAAGGGTCTTACGCTATACATCGACCTGAAAAACCGATTCGATTATGGATTCGGTAAAGAACTATCAAGTCGGCATATTTCTTGAGCATCCCCGTATCAGTCCCCTCTCCCTCCGGGAGAGGGTTAGGGTGAGGGCGCTCTTGATCGTTACTCCAAGCGTAATGATTCACCGCCGCGCTTGATTGATGCCCCCCACCCGACACTCCTAAGGTAGCTCCACGACAGCGAACCCCGTGGAGTGAGCATGACAACAACAATTTCCCCCGACTCGCGCTGGACGCGGCGGCGCGACGAGAAGCAGCGGCGCCTCGACAAGGTGCGCGGGCTGGCCGACGGTGCGGTGTTGCCCACCGACAAGATCGTCGCGGCGCTTGAAGCGCTGATACTGCCCGGCGATCGTGTGGTGCTGGAGGGCAACAACCAGAAGCAGGCGGATTTCCTTTCCCGTGCGCTGGCCAAGGCTGATCCTGAAAAGCTCCACGACCTGCACATGATCATGCCCAGTGTCGGCCGCTCCGAGCATCTGGACCTGTTCGAACGCGGCATCGCCCGCAAGCTCGATTTCTCCTTCGCCGGAACCCAGAGCCTGCGCATCAGCCAGTTGCTCGAAGACGGCCTGCTGGAAATCGGCGCGATCCACACCTACATCGAACTCTACGCCCGGCTGGTGGTGGACCTGATCCCCAACGTCGTGCTCTCGGCCGGATTCATGGCCGACCGTGCCGGCAACATCTACACCGGTCCGAGCACCGAAGACACCCCGGCGCTGATCGAGCCGGCGGCGTTCAGCGACGGCATCGTCATCGTCCAGGTCAATCAACTGGTGGACGACGTCAGCGAACTGCCCCGGGTGGATATTCCGGCGTCATGGGTTGATTTCGTGGTGGTGGCCGACAAGCCGTTCTACATCGAACCGCTGTTCACCCGCGACCCGCGCCACATCAAGCCTGTGCACGTGCTGATGGCGATGATGGCGATCCGCGGGATCTACGAAAAACACAACGTGCAGTCGCTGAACCACGGCATCGGTTTCAACACCGCCGCCATCGAACTGATCCTGCCGACCTACGGCGAATCCCTCGGCCTCAAGGGCAAGATCTGCCGCAACTGGACCCTCAATCCGCACCCGACGCTGATCCCGGCGATTGAAAGCGGCTGGGTCGAAAGCGTGCACTGCTTCGGCACCGAACTGGGCATGGAAAACTACATCGCCGCTCGCCCCGATGTGTTCTTCACCGGCCGCGACGGCTCGCTGCGTTCCAACCGGATGTTCTGCCAACTGGCCGGGCAGTACGCGGTGGACCTGTTCATCGGCGCTACCCTGCAAGTCGATGGCGATGGCCATTCTTCAACAGTTACCCGAGGCCGCCTCGCCGGCTTCGGCGGCGCACCGAACATGGGCCACGACCCGCGCGGTCGCCGTCACGGTACCCCGGCGTGGCTCGATATGCGTCACGACGATGCGCAGCAACCGATGCTCGAACGCGGCAAGAAACTCGTGGTGCAGATGGTCGAGACCTTCCAGGAGGGCGGCAAACCGACCTTCGTCGAAACTCTCGATGCGGTAGAAGTGGCGAAGAAAAGCGGCATGCCGCTGGCGCCGATCATGATCTACGGCGACGACGTCACCCACCTGCTCACCGAAGAAGGCATCGCCTACCTGTACAAGGCGCGCTCGCTGGAAGAGCGTCAGGCGATGATCGCTGCGGTGGCCGGGGTTACCGCCATTGGCTTGCGCCACAACCCGAAAGACACCGAACGCATGCGCCGCGAAGGCCTGATCGCCTTGCCCGAAGACCTCGGCATCCGCCGCACCGACGCCACCCGCGAACTGCTCGCGGCGAAGAGCGTGGCCGATCTGGTCGAGTGGTCCGGCGGCCTCTACAACCCGCCCGCCAAGTTCAGGAGCTGGTAATGCACGCACTCAACCTGCAACCGAAAACCATCACCCTCGCCGAACGGCTGGCGGACCTGGCAGTGGACGCGCTGATCGACGAAGCCGACCTGTCGCCGAAACCGGCGTTGGTCGATCGTCGTGGCAACGGTGCGCACACCGATCTGCACCTGGGCTTGATGCACGCCTCGGCGCTGGCGTTGTGGCCGGCGTTCAAGGAAATGGCCGAGGCCGCGCTCGAGTTCGGCGGGATCGACTTGCCGCTGCGCGAAGCCATTGGCCGTATCGGGCGGGAAGGCGAGCAAGCGATGCTCGCCACCACCAACGGCGTGAACACCCATCGCGGAGCGATCTGGGCGCTGGGCCTGCTGGTCACGGCCGCTGCGCTGGATACGAAGTCCACCGGCCCCGGCGCCGTCACCCTGCGCGCCGCACGTCTGGCGCTGCTCGATGACCGTTATGCGCCGCGCCCGCTGAGTCACGGCGCCCAGGTTGCCCAGCGCTACGGCGCTCGCGGTGCCCGGGAAGAAGCGCAACTCGGCTTTCCGTCGGTGGTGCAACGTGGTTTGCCGCAGCTCAAGCGCAGCCGCGCCGCCGGCCATGGCGAGCAGAACGCCCGGCTCGATGCCTTGCTGGCGATCATGACCGACCTCGCCGACACCTGCGTGCTGTACCGGGCCGGCGAATCGGGCCTGCACGCGATGCAGCACGGCGCCCAAGCGGTGCTCGACGCCGGTGGCAGCGCCAGCCTCACCGGTCGCCGCCGCCTGCACGAACTGGATCAACAACTCATCGCATTGAATGCCTCGCCCGGTGGCGCCGCCGACTTGCTCGCCGCCACGCTGTTGCTCGACAGGATCGAGCGCGACGGCATCCTTCAGGGAGCGTTTTGATGGAAACCTTATCCTTTGAATTCCCCGCCGGGCAGCCGCCACGCGGTCGGGCACTGGTCGGTTGTGTCGGCTCCGGCGATCTGGAAGTGCTGATCGAGCCGGGCCTGGCCGGCAAGCTCACGATCAACGTGCAGACTTCGGTCAACGGTGCGCAGCAGCGCTGGCAACATCTGTTCGCGCGGATGTTCGATGGCACCACGCCGCCGGCGATGGCCATCGATATCCACGATTTCGGCGCGACCCCGGGCGTGGTGCGCCTGCGCCTGGAACAAGGCTTCGAGGAGATCGGCCATGACTGACACCTCAGCGCTTCTGCACAAACATTCGTTCGTCGAACTCGGCGCACGGCAGCGGGCGAAAGCCTTGCTCGACGCTGGCACTTTCCGCGAACTGCTCGACCCGTTCCAACGCGTCATGTCGCCATGGCTGGAACGTCAGGGTGTCGTGCCGCAGGCCGATGACGGCGTGGTGATCGCCAAGGGCAGCCTCAACGGTTTGCCGGTGGTGATTGCCGCCATCGAAGGCGCGTTTCAGGGCGGCAGCCTCGGTGAAGTCGGCGGCGCGAAGATTGCCGGCGCACTGGAACTGGCCGCCGAGGACAACCGCAAAGGCATCCCGACCCGCGCCATCCTGCTGCTGGAAACCGGCGGCGTGCGCTTGCAGGAAGCCAACCTCGGCCTGGCGGCGATTGCCGACATTCACGCGGCGATTGTCGATCTGCAGCAATACCAACCCGTGGTCGGCGTGGTGGCCGGCAGCGTCGGTTGCTTTGGTGGGATGTCGATTGCCGCCGCCCTGTGCAGCTACTTGCTGGTGACCCAGGAAGCACGCCTCGGTTTGAACGGCCCGCAGGTGATCGAGCAGGAAGCCGGAATCGAGGAATACGACTCCCGCGACCGGCCCTTTATCTGGAGCCTGACCGGTGGCGAGCAACGTTTCGCCAGTGGCCTGGTGGATCGCTATGTCGCCGATGACGTGGCGCAGATTCGCCAACAGGTCAGCGAGTTGCTGCAACAAGGTTTGCCAGCGCAACCGCGCAGCCAGCGGGCCGAATGGTTCCTGCAACGCCTGGCGAGCCTGGACACTGACAAGCAAATCGAGCCTTCGGTGGTTCGCGATCTGTATCAAGGAGAGCGCTCATGAGCGGTTATTCCGTGCGCGGTTTGAACTGGTTCAACGCCTTGAGCGCTGGCGCGAATGCCGTTGAGGGTTTGCCGTCATCGTTGAAGGTCGCCGACGGGGCACTCGGGCGCTTTATCGCGGTGGTCGCCGATCCGCAAAACCGTTTCCCTCGCGCTCGCAACGGCGAAGTCGGTTTGCTCGAAGGCTGGGGCCTGGCCAAAGCGGTGGATGATGCGATCAGCGCCGACCGTGACAAAACGCAAAAGCGTCCCTTGATCGCCATCGTCGACGTACCGAGCCAGGCCTATGGTCGCCGCGAAGAAGCCCTCGGCATTCATCAGGCTTTGGCCGGTGCGGCGGACGCTTACGCCCGTGCGCGGCTGGCCGGGCATCCGGTGATTGCACTGCTGGTGGGCAAGGCCATGTCGGGGGCGTTTCTGGCCCACGGTTATCAGGCCAACCGCTTGATCGCCCTGCGCGATCCGGGGGTGATGGTGCACGCGATGGGCAAGGCGTCGGCGGCGCGGGTGACCTTGCGCAGCGTCGAAGAACTTGAGGCGCTGGCGTCCAGCGTGCCGCCGATGGCTTATGACATCGACAGCTACGCCAGCCTCGGATTGCTTTGGGAAACCCTGTCGGTGCAGCAGATCGAACAGCCGACGGCGGAAGATCTGGCGCGAGTAAGCGAATGCCTGAAGCAAGCCATCAGCGATATTTCGGCGACTGATCTGAGCAATCGTCTCGGCGCGAAAAATCGCGAAGCCTCCAGCCGCGTACGTGAATTGCTGAGGGCGCAGTGGTGAACAGCGTTCTCGCCCACGACTTGCTGTGGGGCATGACGCCGGCGCAGCTGCCGGCGGATGCGCCGCAGTGGGCTATTGAGTCGCTGGCTGCCGGGCAACCTGTGGTGGTGCGGCGAGCGTTGAGTGAAGAGGGATTGGTGGCGGTGGGCGTGCGCGGTCGCTTGCGCGAGCAGCGGCTGGCGGCGTTCATGGCGATCGATTCGATTGCCTGTCGGGTCAGCCCGGAAGCGCTTTGTCATGTCGAGAGCGAGCGTGATCTGCCGGTCATGCAGGCGCTCCGACAACTGCGGCCGGTGCTGGATGATTGCGGTTGGATCTGGGGCGTCAGTGGCAGTGCCGGGTTTGAATTGGCGAGCGGGTTTGCGGCCATGCACGAGGCCAGTGATCTCGACCTGATCCTGCGTACACCGCAACTCATCACCCGTAATCAGGCGAGTAAATTGGTCGCGGTTTTCGATCAGGCGATTTGTCGGGTGGATATGCAATTGCAGACGCCGCTAGGTGCCGTTGCCCTGCGCGAATGGGCCGGGAATGCGTCGCGGGTGCTGCTGAAAAGCGCCCATGAAGCCTGTCTTGTCAGCGATCCGTGGAACCTGCAGGGGCAAGCAGCGTGAGCAGCCTGCTGGTGTTTCCCGGTCAGGGCGCGCAGCAGCCCGGCATGCTCCAGCGTTTGTCTCGGGAAACGCTGATCGAGGCCAGCGATAGCCTCGGTGAGGATGTCTTGCGGCTGGATTCCAGCGAAGCGCTGCGCAGCACCCGGGCGGTTCAACTCTGCCTGCTGATCGCCGGCGTCGCAGCCTCGCGGCAGTTGTTGCAGGGCGAACTCACCGCAGATTACGTCGCTGGTCTGTCCATCGGTGCCTACCCGGCAGCGGTGGTCGCCGGAGCGCTGAGCTTCAGCGATGCGCTGCATCTGGTCAGTCTGCGCGGCGAGTTGATGCAGCAGGCTTATCCACAGGGCTTCGGCATGACTGCGATCATCGGCCTGCAATTGTCCACAGTCGAAACGCTGCTGGCGCAGGTGCACGGCGCAGAGACACCGGTGTACCTGGCCAACATCAACGCCGATAACCAGGTTGTGATTGCCGGCAGCGACAAGGCAATGCAAGCGGTTGCCGAGCTGGCGCGCAGTCGTGGCGCCGGGCTGGCGAAGCGTCTCGCGGTCAGCGTGCCGTCGCACTGTCCGTTTCTGGATAAGCCTGCGCAAATCCTCGCCGAAGCGTTCGGCAAGGTCGAACTGAAAACACCGAACATCGCTTACCTGAGCGGCAGTCGCGCAAGGCCTGTGACGAAGGTCGAAGCCCTGCGCGACGACCTCGCCTTCAACATGTGCCGCGTGGTGGACTGGCGCGGCACCGTGCAAAGCGCCTACGAGCGCGGCGTGCGGTTACAAATCGAACTGCCGCCCGGTGCGGTGCTGACCGGGCTGGCGCGCCGGGTGTTCGAACAGGGGACTGTCACTGCCTTCGACAGTGCCCGGCTCGACACCTTGCAGGCGCTGTTGCGTGAAGAGGAGGGCCGACGACCCTAAATCACCGACTCAGGCTTCGAACAACAAAAACAACATTCGACGATGCACTTTGAGGACTACAACAATGATTATTTACGGTGTGGCGCTGCTGGCGATCTGTACGCTGGCAGGGGTGATCATGGGTGACCTGCTTGGCGTGTTGCTGGGGGTCAAATCCAACGTCGGCGGGGTCGGCATCGCCATGATCCTGTTGATCTGCGCCCGGTTGTGGATGCAGAAACGCGGCGGCATGACCAAGGATTGCGAGATGGGCGTCGGCTTCTGGGGCGCCATGTACATTCCGGTGGTGGTTGCGATGGCGGCACAGCAGAACGTTGTCACCGCCCTGCATGGCGGCCCGGTGGCGGTGCTGGCGGCAATCGGTTCGGTGGTGGTCTGTGGTTGCACCATTGCGCTGATCAGCCGTACCCACAAGGGCGAACCGTTGCCCGACGAACCGGCGGAAGTCTCCCCGGTCGGCACGCCCGTAGGAGGTCGCTGACATGTGGGATCTCATTGAAAAAGGTCTGGAACACAACGGTCTGGTCACCGCGTTCGCCTTCGTCGGCGTGATCATGTGGGTGTCGGTGATTCTCTCCAAACGCCTGACGTTCGGGCGGATTCACGGCTCGGCGATTGCCATTGTCATCGGTCTGGTGCTGGCCTGGGTTGGCGGCACCATGACCGGCGGGCAGAAGGGCCTGGCGGATCTTTCGCTGTTCTCCGGCATCGGCCTGATGGGCGGCGCGATGCTGCGGGACTTTGCCATCGTTGCTACGGCTTTCGAGGTCCAGGCGACCGAGGCGAAAAAGGCCGGGTTGATTGGCGTGATTGCGCTGCTGCTGGGCACGATCCTGCCGTTCATTGTCGGTGCGAGCATGGCCTGGGCATTCGGTTATCGCGATGCGGTGAGCATGACCACCATCGGCGCGGGGGCGGTGACTTACATCGTCGGCCCGGTGACCGGCGCGGCGATTGGCGCGACCTCGGATGTGATGGCGCTGTCGATTGCCACCGGGTTGATCAAGGCAATTCTGGTGATGGTCGGCACGCCCGTGGCGGCGCGCTGGATGGGCCTGGATAACCCGCGCTCGGCGATGGTGTTTGGCGGGTTGGCCGGGACGGTGAGTGGTGTGACGGCAGGGTTGGCGGCGACGGATCGGCGGTTGGTGCCTTATGGGGCGTTGACGGCTACGTTTCACACTGGGCTTGGTTGCTTGCTGGGGCCATCGCTGCTGTTCTTCATCGTCCGCGGGATTGTGGGCTGAAAGTCAAAAGCTCCCCCCTCACCCCAGCCCTCTCCCCCAAGGGGGCGAGGGGGAAAGGGAGCAGATCGGGGACTTTTCAAATCTAAGTTCGACTCAGACATTCCAGGTCGATGTATCAAGCCCAAACACCTCGGTCAGTCCCCTCTCCCTCCGGGAGAGGGCTAGGGTGAGGGGGTAGTTTTTGATCTGCTTTTACTTACACACCACCTTGGCGATTCGCATACATCCGACACTCCGCCAACAACGCCAGCAAATTCGGATCCCGCTCTTTAGCCTTCAAAAACACCACCCCGATGTGCTGCTGCAGCCGGTACTTTTCCTGCAACGGAATCAGCTTCACCCGGTTCTCGTACACCGCCGCAATCCTCCCCGGCAGCAACGCATAACCGACCCCGGAGCTGACCATGCTCAGCAGGGTGAAGATATCGTTGACCTGCATCGCCACCTTCGGCTCGAACCCCGCCTGCCGGAACACCCGAATACCGTCCTGATGGGTGGCAAAGCCTTGCGTGAGGGTGATGAAGGTTTCGTCGCGCACCTCCGCCAGATCCACTTCGCTGCGTTGGGCGAAGCGGGAATCGGCCGGGGTGGCGAGGAAGATGTCGTCGGAAAACAGCGGAATCTGCTCGCAGTCCGGGTCGTTGACGCTGTCGTCCAGGGATACGAGGATCGCGTCGACTTCCATGTTTTTCAGCTTGTAGAGCAGGTCGATGTTCGAGCCGAGGATCAGGTCGATGTTGAGTTCGCTGCGGCGGATCTTCAGGCCCATGATCAGCTGCGGCACGGTTTTCACCGTCAGTGAATACAGCGAGCCGAGCTTGAAACGCTCTGCCGAGAACCCGGCGGCTTCGCGGGTCAGACGCACGCTTTCGACCACGTCCTGAATCAGCTTCTGCGCCCGCTCTTCGAGCACGTAGGCGCTTTCCAGCGGTGTCAGGTTGCGTCCTTCGTGCTTGAACAACGGGCAGCGCAGGGCGCTTTCCAGCGAATGAATCGCGCGGTGCACGCTGACGTTGCTGGTCTGCAACTCGGCGGCGGCACGGGCGAGATTGCCGGTGCGCATGAAGGCGAGGAACACCTCGAGTTTCTTCAGGGTCAATTCTTCGTCGATCAGCATGGCGCGGACTCTTCTTGGTATCGGTCGATTGTGCCCAAATATCAGGACAGGCGCAGGCCCGCGTTGAACGGAAACATTGCGCTTTTACGCTCAAGGCCCGAGCCTTGCGCGCTGCGGTAAATGAAATCGAGGTGTGCGACACATGTATCACGGAGAAAAACTGAACGCCTGGACGCATCTGGTCGGGGCGATAGCGGCGTTTGTCGGGGGCGTCTGGATGCTGGTGATTGCCAGCCTCGACGGCAGCCCGTGGAAGATCGTCAGCGTGGCGATTTACGCCTTTACGTTGTTGGTGCTCTACAGCGCATCCACCGTGTACCACAGCGTGCGCGGGCGCAAGAAAGCGATCATGAAGAAGGTCGATCACTTTTCGATCTACCTGCTGATCGCCGGCAGTTACACGCCGTTCTGTCTGGTGACCCTGCGCGGGCCGTGGGGCTGGACGTTGTTCGGGATTGTCTGGGGGCTGGCGTTGATCGGCATCCTGCAAGAGATCAAGCCGCGCTCCGAGGCGCGGATCCTGTCGATCGTGATCTATGCGGTGATGGGCTGGATCGTGCTGGTGGCGGTCAAGCCGCTGATTGCGGCGCTGGGTACGGCGGGGTTTGCCTGGCTGGCGTCGGGCGGCGTGCTGTACACCGTGGGGATTATTTTCTTTGCCCTCGATCACCGGTTGCGGCATGCGCACGGGATCTGGCATTTGTTTGTGATCGCCGGGAGCCTGCTGCACTTTGTGGCGATTCTGTTTTATGTCTTGTGAATGCAATTCTGGTGGGAGGGGGCTTGCTCCCGAGATCTTTGTTGAATGACAAGCCGCATTCGCGAGCAAGCCCGCTCCCACACTGGATCTTTGATGTTCACAAAGTGTGTGTTCACTGGCGATCTACTGTGGGAGCGGGCTTGCTCGCGAAGAGGCCCTAGAAGTCACCCCACAACTGCTGGGCCACCGCCAGCGCCACAACCGGCGCGGTCTCGGTGCGCAGCACGCGCGGGCCGAGGCGGGCGGCGTGGAAACCGTTGGCCTTGGCTTGCTCGACTTCGGCGTCGGACAAGCCGCCTTCAGGACCAATCAGGAAGGCCAAGGTCGACGGTTTGGCATGGCTGACCAGTGGCTCGGCCACCGGGTGCAAGACCAGTTTCAGCTCGGCCTCGGTCTGCTTCAGCCAGTCGGCCAGCAACACCGGCGGATGAATCACCGGTACCCGCGAACGACCGCATTGCTCGCAAGCGCTGATCGCCACTTGGCGCCAGTGCAGCAGGCGTTTGTCGGCGCGTTCATCCTTGAGGCGGACTTCGCAGCGTTCGCTGAAGATCGGGGTGATTTCGTTGACGCCCAGTTCGGTGGCTTTCTGGATCGCCCAGTCCATCCGCTCGCCCCGGGACAGGCCCTGGCCGAGATGGATCTGCAGCGGCGATTCAACCTGGCCGGCAAGCTGCTCGTCGATCTGCACTACCACGCGTTTCTTGCCGACCTCCACCAGTGATCCGCGAAACTCGTGGCCGGAGCCGTCGAACAGCTGCACCGCATCGCCCTCGGCCATGCGCAGCACGCGGCTGATGTAGTGCGCCTGGGCTTCCGGCAGTTCGTGTTCGCCGGTGCTCAGCGGGGCGTCGATAAAGAAGCGGGACAGTCTCATTTCGGGTCTCTGGAAAGATGTGAATCAGTTAAAACGGTGTCGACTTCATTCGCGAGCAAGCCCGCTCCCACAGGGAAATGCATTCCAAATGTG
>NZ_JBSVWF010000075.1:0-24374 GCF_054071635.1 Pseudomonas sp. SDO52101_S400
CCTTCGGGTTATGAGCCCGACGAGCTACCAGACTGCTCCATCCCGCGTCTGTGTGTCGGCATTCTACAGAGGAACGCCGGGGTGTCAACCTTGAATCAGGATAAAATCTGTTCTGGTTCAATCGGTTAGCGATTTCTGAAGGGCGCTGCCGAGGCCGCAGGTCAGGCAGGGCAAGGGTTTCAGCTCTATTGGTGGGTTGAATTCGATTGATAAAATAAATTCAAAGGAAGTTTCCTACCGCTGGAAAAGAACCTTCATACCACTGGTGCTATATACAGGTGTCGGTGAGATACTGCCGATCCGGCTTGCCACGTTTCCTTTTCTGCCATGACTCAGCGAAAAATCATCCACGTCGACTGTGACTGTTTCTACGCCGCCATCGAGATGCGGGACGATCCGCGTCTGGCCGGCAAGCCGTTGGCGGTGGGTGGTTCGGCAGACCGGCGCGGGGTGATTGCCACCTGCAACTATGAAGCTAGGGCTTACGGTGTGCGTTCTGCGATGTCCTCGGGACATGCCTTGAAACTGTGCCCGGACCTGACCATCGTCAAGCCGCGAATGGATGCCTATCGCGAGGCGTCGAAGGAAATTCATACGATCTTTCGCGATTACACCGACCTGATCGAGCCGCTGTCGCTGGACGAGGCCTACCTGGATGTCTCGGACAGCGCGCATTTCGGTGGCAGCGCCACGCGAATCGCCCAGGACATCCGGCGCCGGGTTTCCAATCAATTGCACATCACGGTCTCGGCCGGCGTCGCGCCGAACAAGTTTCTGGCCAAGATCGCCAGCGACTGGAAAAAACCCAACGGCCTGTTTGTCATCACCCCGGACCAGGTCGAAGACTTCGTCAGCGGTCTGCCTGTGAGCAAGTTGCACGGTGTCGGCAAAGTCACTGCCGACAAGCTGGGCAAGCTTGGTATCAACGACTGCCTGCAATTGCGCGAGTGGGACAAGTTGGCGCTGGTGCGTGAATTCGGCAGTTTTGGCGAGCGGATGTGGAGTCTGGCCCGTGGGATCGATGATCGGCAGGTGCATAACGACAGTCGCCGTCAGTCGATCAGCGTCGAAAACACTTACGACGTGGACCTGCCTGACTTGCGCAGTTGCCTGGACAAACTCCCTGAGCTGCTGGAAACCCTGAAAACCCGCATGGCGCGGATCGACAGTAGCTACCGGCCGGGCAAGCCGTTCGTCAAAGTGAAGTTTCACGATTTCACCCAGACCACGCTGGAGCAGGCCGGGGCAGGGCGGGATCTGGGCAGTTACCAGTTGTTGCTGACGCAGGCGTTCAATCGCGGTGGCAAACCGGTGCGGCTGCTCGGGGTGGGCGTGCGGCTGGAAGATTTGCGCGGTGGCTTTGAGCAGATGGAACTGTTCGAGCGCTAGTTCGCAAAAAAAAGCCCGAAACAGGTTCGGGCTCTTCTATAAGCGTTGTCAGTTCGGACCGGGATCCGCCACCAGTCGCCCGGCGTCCTTGGTCAGAGACTTGAGAAACTCAGCCTGCAACTCGGGATCGTTGCGCGTCAGTTCGATCAGGCTTTGCTCCAGCTCACTGGCTTCTTCTTCCAGGCCCAGCTCCGACAGGCGCTTGACCCGGTGAACCCACTGGCTCACTTCGTCGTCTTCCAGATCGTCGTAAATCAGCCCATGTGCTTCCAGCAATTTGCCGCGCAGGTGACTGCTGATCGTCAGGGATGAGTCGGAATGCACATCATCCTTGGCGTCTTCGACGCTGATCTGCAGTTTGCCTACATGATTCAGATCGTTTTCGGCGAACGGGCTGTCCAGCAGGTTCAGTCGCAGCACGCCGTTACGGTCGGTGGTCATGTCGAAGGTCTGCTTGCCGGCCTTGACCTGCACCGGGCGCTCGCTCCATGGCAGGCTCGAATACTCCATGCGCTTGTCGCGCTGAACTTCATCGATACCGGCCAGGTTCTGCTGTGCACGACCGTGGGACTGCACGTTCATGAACGGGTTGAGCCCGGCGAACCCGTAGCTCAGCCAGTCCTTGGTCACGCTGTCCGGCAGGGTGCCGAGGGCGAACACGTTGACCACATTCGCGCCGACACCGGCCACCACCGCAACCGCACCCAGCGGAATCTCGTAGATTTCGCGCCAAGGCTGGTAAGGGGTGTAGCGGTCATAACGACGGGTGACTTCGAACTCGGTGACTTCGAAGGTTTTCTGCTCGTTGATCTTCACGCGTCGCTGCGGCAGCTCAAGCACCTTAGGCTCACCGACATCGATCTGCAGGCTGTGATCGAGCAGCTTTCGCTCGACCCGCTCTTCGTGCTCGCTGCGCTGTGACATGTGATTGGCACAGCCGCTGACCAGCAGGGTGCCGCACAGGGCGGCACCACCGAGGCCTAAGGTGTTTCGCTTGAACATGAGGTCTCTATCTGGTTTCAGCGGCGGATACGGGCCTGAAGGAAGGACAGCACGTCGGCAACCGGCAGCGCTTGCGCCTGGCCTTCGGTACGGCTCTTGTATTCCAGGTTGCCTTCGGCGAGGCCACGGTCGCTGACCACGATCCGGTGTGGAATGCCGATCAGCTCCATGTCCGCGAACTTGATGCCCGGGCTGGTTTTCTTGTCGCGATCGTCCAGCAGCACTTCGAAGCCGGCCGCAGTCAGTTCCGCGTACAGCTTGTCGGTGGCTTCGCGCACCTGCTCGGTTTCATAGCGCAGCGGAACCAGGGCGATCTGGAACGGCGCCAGGGTGTCGCTCCAGATGATGCCGTTTTCGTCGTTGTTCTGCTCGATGGCCGCCGCCACCACGCGGGAAACGCCAATACCGTAGCAACCCATTTCCAGGGTCACAGGCTTGCCGTTCTCGCCCAGCACTTCGCACTTCATCGCCTTGCTGTACTTGTTGCCCAGCTGGAAGATGTGCCCGACTTCGATGCCGCGTGCGATGTCCAGAGTACCTTTGCCGTCCGGGCTCGGGTCACCGGCCACGACGTTGCGCAGGTCGGCCACGGTCGGAACCGGCAGATCGCGTTCCCAGTTCACGCCGAAGTAGTGCTTGTCGTCGATGTTGGCACCGATGCCGAAGTCGCTCATCAGCTCGACCGAGCGGTCGATGATGATCGGCAGCGGCAGGTTCAGCGGGCCGAGGGAACCGGCGCCGGCGCCGATGGCGTCACGCAGTTCGGCGTCGGACGCCATGACCAGCGGGCTGGCAACGCCAGGTTGCTGGGCAGCCTTGATTTCGTTCAGTTCGTGGTCGCCACGGATCACCAGAGCGATCAGCTTGCCTTCTTCTTCGGCGTGCACGATCAGGGTCTTGATGGTCTTTTCAATCGGCAGATTGAATTTCTCTACCAGGGCCGCGATGGTCTTGGTATCCGGGGTGTCGACCAGACGCAGCTCTTCGGTCGGTGCAGCGCGGGAAGTTTCACGCGGTACGGCTTCGGCTTTCTCGATGTTCGCCGCGTAGTCGGAGCCATTGCTGAAGACGATATCGTCCTCACCAGACTCGGCCAGCACGTGGAACTCGTGGGAGCCGGCGCCACCGATCGAACCGTTGTCGGCTTCAACCGGACGGAATTTCAGGCCCAGGCGGGTGAAGATTTTGCAGTACGCTTCGTGCATGCGGTCATAGGTGACCTGCAGCGACGCCTGGTCGGCATGGAACGAGTACGCGTCCTTCATGATGAATTCGCGGCCGCGCATCAAACCGAAGCGTGGGCGAATTTCGTCACGGAACTTGGTCTGGATCTGGTACAGGTTGATCGGCAGCTGTTTGTAGCTGCTCAACTCGTTGCGCATCAGATCGGTGATCACTTCTTCGTGGGTCGGGCCCGCGCAGAAATCACGACCGTGGCGGTCTTTGATGCGCAGCAGCTCAGGGCCGTATTCTTCCCAGCGTCCCGATTCCTGCCACAGCTCGGCCGGTTGGGTGCTCGGCATCAACACTTCCAGAGAGCCGGCGGCGTTCATCTCTTCGCGAACGATGGCTTCCACCTTGCGCATAACCCGCAAGCCCATCGGCAGCCAGGTGTACAGGCCCGAGGCGAGTTTGCGGATCATGCCGGCGCGCAGCATCAGCTGGTGGCTGATCACGACCGCGTCGGAAGGCGTTTCTTTCTGTGTGGCGAGCAAAAATTGACTGGTGCGCATGGTTGGCCGTTGTCGGTTGCTATGACTGGAAATGACGGAGCAGTGTACCGGCGAGATCTGCCGACGTACAGAAGTGCAGGCCCGGCGGGAACCCTCCCGCCGGGTGCGAGATGTCTTACGACTCTTCGGCGACTGGTGTCGGCACGGGTTCCGGTGTCGGTGTCGGGCCTTCGCGGCGGCTCTCCTGGAACCAGTGCAGGGCAATCAGCACCAGGGTCGGTACGCCGAGCAGCGCGGTGATCATGAAGAAGTTGTGGTAGCCAAACTTCTCCACCATCACCCCGGAGTAGCCGCCGATGAGGCGAGGCAGCAGCAGCATGATCGAGCTGAGCAGGGCGTACTGGGTGGCGGAGAATTTCAGGTTGGTCAGGCTGGACAGGTATGCGACGAACGCCGAAGTGGCCATGCCCGAGCTGAAGTTGTCGAGGGAGATGGTCACGATCAACATCTTCAGGTTCGGGCCCATATCGGCCAGCATCACGAACAACAGGTTGGTGCCTGCCGACGCCGCGCCGCCAATGAACAGAATCGGCAGAATGCCGAAGCGTACGATCAGCAGGCCGCCCATCCCGGCGCCGACCAGGGTCATGATCAGGCCGAAGATCTTGCTGACGCTGGCGATCTGGTCCTTGGTGAAACCCTGATCGATATAGAACACGTTGGCCATGACGCCCATGACCGTATCCGACATCCGATAAGTGGCGATCAAGCCCAGCAACAGCAGGGCCTGCCAGCGGTAGCGCAGGATGAAGTCGTTGACCGGCGTCAGCACCGGGGCCAGGCCACGGCGACCCATGGTCGAAAGACACAGGCCGGTGAGCAAGGTGTAGAGGATGGCGCGCAGGAAGGCGCGGTCTTCCAGCAGCAAGTCCAGCGGGCTCATGGTGCCGAACAGCACGCTGGCGAAATCGGTGTTGTAGAGCTGGGTGAACATGGCCGGTACGGAAACCAGCAGGACGATCAGCACGAACACCGACATCAGTTGATGCATGAAGGTATAGCGCCCGGCCTGCAACTGGGTGCGCAACGGCACTGGAGGCTCGCGCATCAACAGCGTGGTGAGCAGGGCGGGAACCATCAATGCACCGAACAGCACGTAGGTGCCGGTCCAGGCGGAATGCTGGTAGTTGAACCCGGTGGAGCCGAAGCCCTCGGCGAAGAACAATGCGCCGGCGGTCGCGAGCAGGGCTGCGACCCGATAACCGGACATGTAACTGGCGGCCAGCGCGGCCTGGCGGTTGTCTTCGGCGATTTCCAGACGATAGGCGTCGACGGCGATATCCTGGGTGGCGGAGGCGAAGGCCACGATCACGGCGATGGCGATCAGCCAGGACAGGTGTTTCTGCGGGTCGCAGAAGCCCATGCCGATCAAGCCGAGGATCACCAGCGATTGCGAAAGCACCAGCCACGAACGGCGTCGGCCCAGCTTGCCCAGCAATGGCAGGCGCCATTGATCGAGCAGCGGTGACCAGACCCATTTGAAGGCATAGGCCAGACCGATCAGGCTGGCATAGCCGATCGTCTCGCGGGCTACACCGGCTTCACGCAGCCAGACCGAAAGTGTCGAGAACACCAGCATGTACGGCAGGCCGGCGGCGAAACCCAGCAACAACAGCACGAGCGTCGAAGGACTGGCATAGGCGGCGAGCGCGGCGCGCCAGGTTTTACGGGGCATGGGCTGAAGTCTGCCTCAAGATTGCGGAAACAAAGCGCGCACTCTAACCGCTGTGCTCTACCGGACGCCAGCCATGACGCCGAATATCCACACGATTGTTCAGGATGGTAACGCCTTCCATACGCAATCGTGCCCGCTGTTCATCTCCGGAAGGGCTGCCCGCCGGCAGGCTGATCCGACCACCGGCACCGAGTACCCGATGCCAGGGCAGCTTCGTGTCGCCGGGCAGCTGGCTAAGGGTGCGGCCGACCCAGCGGGCGGCGCGCCCCAACCCGGCCAGTTCGGCCAGCTGACCATAGCTGACGACCTTGCCCTCAGGTACCTGAGCAAGGGTTGAGTAGAGTGCCGTGCGTCGGATTTGCGGATCGCTTTCGCAGGCTTGTATCGGGTCTGTCACGTGCGCCGTTCCTGAACAGGGTCGTTTCATGGATTCAAGGTTAATCCGTGATTGGGTAATTGAGAAATGAACTCAACAGAAATAGCCGAGTCACTCCTTGTCAGGGGATTATTCCTACGGATAATGCCGGCCCTTTTTTCGCAAACTTGAGCTCCCGATTCGCTTATGTTGTCCAGAACCCTGTTGTGCCTTGCTGTCTTCAGTGCGTCCACGCCCTTGCTTGCCGATACCGTCTGGTTGAAGAACGGTGACAAGCTGAGCGGCAAAATTACCCTGTTCGACGGTGGCAAGTTGCTGGTCCAGACCCAGTATGCCGGCGCGGTCACCATCGACTGGAAGCAGGTCAAGACCCTGGAAAGCGATCAGGAACTGCTGGTCAAGCAGGACGCTTACAGCGGTGAGAAAGCCAAGTCGCTGACCGCCGCCGAAGACGGCAAGGTTACCCTGGCCAACGGCGAGGCACCGAAAACGGTTGAGCTGGCGAGCATCCAGCAGATTCTCAAGCCCAAGCCGGTGGTCGAGGATCTGGTCTGGAAGGGCAATGTCGACCTGGCCCTGGATTATCAGCGCGCCGAAAAAGACACGAATGATTACGACATAGGCTTCAAGACCTCGGCGCGCCATGGCCGTTGGCGTCATACCGCCGAGGGCGAGTACAACCGCGAAGTCCAGGATGAGGTGGTGACCACCAATAACTGGCGCGCCGAATATGCACTGGACCGTTTCCTGACCGACAAGTGGTTCTGGCAGGGGCGTCTGAACTACAAGCGTGATTACGTCGAAGAGCTGTCGCGCCAGCGGGTGGTCGGTACCGGTCCGGGCTACCAGTTCTGGGATGACGAGCTGGGAGCGTTCTCGCTCGGCTCGCTGCTCAACCGCACCGATTACGAGTACAGCGATGGCGGCAAGGACAACTTTTATTCCGTCGCGATGAAGTGGGACTACAACCGCTACCTGATAGGCAAGAAAGTGCAGTTTTTCACCACCGGCGAGATCGGCAAGCCACTGTCGGACGTTGCCAACTATGCCCTGGATTCGGAAGTGGGCCTGCGCTACAAGGTGACGGACTGGGCGTCGCTCAACCTGAAGGCCGAGCGTGACATCATCAGTGGCACCAAGGATGCGGACCTGAGCAAGACCCGATACACCGCAGGTTTCGGCGTAGCCTGGTAAGGCCATCAAAAAAAAGAATCGCAGCCCTCATCGGGTTGCGATTTTTTTTGCCTGTATAAAACAGACGCCCACAAAAAAGCCCCGCTTTTGAGGGCGGGGCTTTTTACTAAAGAAGCTACAAGTTAGATAACTTGTACTTCTTCAGCTTGCATGCCTTTCTGACCGCGGGTAGCGATGAAAGAAACCTGTTGGCCTTCTTTCAGGCTTTTGAAGCCGTCGGATTGGATAGCTTTGAAGTGAACGAACAGGTCGTCACCGGATTGTGGAGTGATGAAGCCGAAGCCTTTTTCATCGTTGAACCACTTAACGGTACCGGTTTGGCGATTAGACATGGTGTAACTCCTTGAACAAAGATAACTGCGACTCAGGAAGAACCCTGGCCGAGACTGAGTGCAAAGAGCAGGAAAAATTCTTGTAGATGGTTGGATCGAAATTCAACATATCGTGTAGAGATTCTCAGTGACACAAGCAGCACAGTGGCGCCACCTTAACCCTTTTTCCGGAACGTGCCAATGCTTCTTGCGAAGGTTTCTCTGTTTTAAGGATCGACGGTGTGACGGTTCGTCGCCAGGCCCCGTAATTCCTGCACGTTCGGCGAGAATTGCAGCCCGGACTTTGAACCCGGCGGCGCGCCCGGTAAGATGCCGGACAGATTTTTTCCACCTCGCTATTCAGGACACCCCGCCATGAGCATCAAATCGGACAAGTGGATTCGCCGCATGGCGCAGGAACACGGCATGATCGAACCGTTCGTCGAGCGCCAGGTGCGCGGCAGCGACGACAGCCGTGTGATCTCCTACGGCGTGTCGAGCTACGGCTACGATGTGCGTTGCACCAATCATTTCAAGGTGTTCACCAACATCAATTCGGCCATCGTCGATCCGAAAAACTTCGACGCCGGCAGCTTCGTCGACGTTCACAGTGATGTCTGCATCATTCCGCCGAACTCCTTCGCCCTGGCCACGACCGTTGAATACTTCCGTATTCCGCGCAACGTTTTGACCATCTGCCTGGGCAAAAGCACGTACGCCCGTTGCGGCATCATCGTCAACGTCACCCCGCTCGAACCTGAGTGGGAAGGCCAGGTGACCTTGGAGTTCTCGAACACCACCAATCTGCCGGCGAAGATCTACGCCAACGAAGGTGTGGCGCAGATGCTGTTCCTCGAATCCGACGAAGAATGCGAAGTCTCCTACAAGGACCGTGCCGGCAAGTACCAGGGCCAACGTGGCGTGACCCTGCCGCGCACCTGAGCCGTCCATCCGGCAGTTATCGGGAATTCTTCGGCGGGTAGACACTCTATGGGGTGTACTGCCCGTTTCGCGAACAGCGGGACGGGCCTTCGCCGAGGAGTGCTCCATGAAGATCGATCCGCAAATCACTGCCGAACTGGCAAGGCTCGAGCCCAATCAGGTTGGCGTATTGGCCTGGTCCTTGTTGGCACACCCGCCCATCGCCATGGCTGGCGGAATTCCTCACCAGCCCGATCCCGATACCCCCAACGAAGAACCGACCGAGCCCGGCGAACCGACGTTGCCGGACAAGCCACCACCCGCGCCCGTCGCTTGATTGAACGTATGGCCCGTCGGCTGAATCCTGAGCAGGACTTCAGCCGACGGGCCATATTTCGTTGTCGCCAATGACAAAGATCCGACAGCTATCTTCCTTCTCCACCGGAAAACCACCGGTGAAGGCGCCAAAGGCTGGCAGCAGGCTGACGCGTTCTCCCAGACTGAAACACGCCAGCCGCAGACGCTGACGCCCCTTGCCATTCAATCGATAGACCGGATGTACGTGGCCTGCAAGGACGTGCCTTTCCGGGTGGGGATGGGGTTCGTGCTGCAAGGCGAAGGGGCCGAGCAGCAACGGCTCCGGCACCACTCGAATGTTCAGCGTCGCTGGCGGATCACCGGCGCGTTTATCGTGATTGCCGCGAATCAGTGTTATCGGCAGATCGGCGTGGCGTGAGCGCCACTCAGACAAAGCACTCAAAGTGCCCGAGGCATGCGAACCGGGCCCGTGCAGAAAATCTCCAAGAAAGATCAGTTGCCGACACGGGAGTTTCGCCAGCAACTGCTCAATCACGGCGATGTTGCTCGCCGTGGTGCCCTGCGGCACCGGCTGCCCCAAGCGACGGTAAGCGGCCGCCTTGCCAAAATGCACATCGGCAATCAGCAGCGCCCGTTGCGCCGGCCAGTACAGCGCCTTTTCCGGCAGCAACCAGAGGTCTTCACCTGCCAGACGCACGGGGTAGGGCGCGTTCATCAGGATTGGCCCTTGTCAGCGGTTTTCTCCAGATCGCCGACCATGCGCCGGATCCGGTCGGCGAGTTTTTCCGAGCTCATGCTTTCGCGCATGCGTTCCACCAGCAATGGAAAACCGAGCGGTGTCGGACGCTTGATCAGGTGCATATCGAGTTTCATCCGGTTGATTCGCTCCAGCGTCTGTTCCAGTCGACGAATATCCAGTTCTTCCCGCAGGACTTCTTCTCCGGCCTGGACCAGCAGCAGGTTGTCAGCGTCATATTGTTTGAACACTTCGAAGAACAATCCGCTGGAGGCCTGCACCTGACGGGTGCTTTTCGGCGCTCCCGGGTAGCCGGCGAATACCAGTCCGGCAATCCGCGCAATTTCCCGGAAACGTCGCAGCGCCAGTTCCCCGGCGTTGAGGCTGGCCAGCACATCCCTCAACAAAGCTTCGGGACTCAGCAGGGCTCCATCGAGCTGCACAGACCAGTCAACGGGCGTGGCGCTGAGCAATTCCAGTCCGTAATCGTTGACTGCAATCGAGAAGGTCACAGGCAGGCGTTGGCTGACCCGCCATGCCAGCAGGCTGGCCAGCCCCAGATGCACCTGGCGGCCGGCAAACGGATAGAGGAAAAGGTGCCAGCCTTCGCGGGATTTCAGCACTTCGGCCAGCAGGTTATTGACCGTCGGCAGACCCGACCAGCGCATTTGCGTTTGCAGCAATGGTCGCAAGGCCTGCATTTCCGGCCCGGCAAACTCGCCGTGTGCCGCCGCGCTGAACCGGGTGACCACCGCTTCGGCCAGTTCGCTGGACAGCGGCATGCGCCCGCCATTCCAGCGTGGCACGGCGGCTTTTTTTGCGGTGCTGCGCTTGACGTAGGCGGTCATGTTTTCCACCCGCACCAGCTCCAGCAAGCGCCCGGCGAACAGGAAACCGTCGCCGGGCTTGAGGCGGGCGATAAAACCTTCCTCGACGCTGCCCAGCTGCTTGCCGCCACCACCCTTGCTCCAGAATTTCAGCTGAATGCTGGCGTCGCTGACGATGGTGCCGATGCTCATGCGATGACGACGGGCCAGTCGCGCATCCGGTACTCGCCAGATCCCTTGCTCATCCGGCTCGACCCGGCGGTAGTCCGGATACGCCGTCAGAGAAAGTCCACCGTGACGTACGAAGGCCAGCGCCCAGGCCCATTGCGCCAGCGTCAGGTCGCGATAAGCCCAGGCGCCACGTACTTCTTCGTACAGCTCATTGGGAGTGAAACCACCGCCCAGCGCGATGCTGACCAGATGCTGGACCAGCACATCCAGCGGTTTGTCGGGTGACAGACGCGGTTCGATCCGGCGCTGCGCCACAGCATCTGCGGCTGCAGCGGCTTCGATCAGTTCCAGGCTGTGCGTCGGCACCAGCGTCACCCGCGACACGCGCCCAGGCGCATGCCCGGATCGACCAGCGCGCTGCATCAACCGCGCCACACCTTTGGCTGAACCGATTTGCAGCACGCGTTCCACCGGCAGGAAATCTACCCCCAGATCCAGACTTGAAGTGCAGACCACGGCTTTGAGTTGGCCGTTCTTCAGCGCTTGCTCGACCCAGTCGCGGGTCTCACGGGACAGCGAACTGTGGTGCAGGGCGATCAACCCGGCCCAGTCCGGCCGCGCTTCCAGCAGCGCCTGATACCAGATTTCCGATTGCGCCCGGGTGTTGGTGAACACCAGGCTGCTGGCGCAGTCCTCAAGTTCGGCGACCACCTGCGGCAGCATCTTCAGACCGATGTGCCCGGCCCAGGGAAAACGTTCGATCTGCGGTGGGAGCAGGGTGTCGACTTTGAGCGACTTTTCGCTTTGCCCCTGAATACTGATGCCACCGCCCTGTGGGATCAGCACTTGTTCGGCGTGGGATTGATTACCCAGCGTCGCGGAAATGCCCCAGACGATCAGCCCCGGATGCCAGCGGCGCAACCGGGCGAGGGCCAGTTGCAATTGCACGCCGCGTTTGTTGCCGAGCAGTTCGTGCCACTCATCCACCACAACCATGCGCAACGTCGACAGCGCCGTTTGCGCGTCGGCGCGGGCAAGCATCAGGGTAAGACTCTCCGGGGTGGTGATCAGCGTGGTGGGCAGGCGCCGGTTCTGCCGGGCGCGTTCGCTGCTGCCGGTGTCGCCGGTGCGCAGGCCGACGCTCCAGGGAATCTGCAGATCGTCCAGCGGTGTTTGCAGGGCGCGCGCGGTGTCGGCGGCCAGCGCGCGCATTGGCGTGATCCACAAGACGGTCAGCGGTTCGGCGGGTAGTGGGCGTTTGCGGGTGGTTTCACCCACAGGCCCGGAGCGGGCAAAAAGATTGAGCGCAGCAAACCACACCGCATAGGTTTTACCGGCGCCGGTGCTGGCGTGCAGCAGGCCGGACTCGCCACGTTTGACCGCCGCCCACACCTGCTTCTGAAAGGCGAACGGCTTCCAGCCTCGGGCGCTGAACCAGTGTTTGGCGAAGTCGGTGGAAGTGCCCATGCCGGCGACGTGTGCTCTGAAGGTGTTCCTTCAATGACCGCGCCGACGTGGTAAAGGTTTAATCGTACGGCGGCTCCTGCGAACTTACATAATTTTGCTGCTTATTTCGCATCTGTATTAAATAAAAGATCTGGCAGTCTCGTAAGTTTGTGTTTTGTCAACTGTCATTGTTGACAGTTGTTTGGTGTCTTAAGTATGTGTTGAATAAAAAGGCACTGTGGTTTTTATCGTTTTAAACTATATAAAAGGTGATTGAGATGAGTAATAGAGCGGAGCATAGGCTTAATGAGGTTTTTAGTTCTGAACGATGGCTAGAGGGATTTTTTAAAGCTGTTGTGAAGGGGCCTGAAGGTGAGACTTACGATTTTGATCATAAACAGATTGCTTACCGAACAAACGCCGACGGGACGCACCATATTCTGGATAACGTTGTTACCGATCAGACATTTGAAGGTCTGCATCTCAATGTGGCCATTATGAAAAAAGCTTTGCCGGGGACCTATCCTCTTGTGCTCAATGAGGATTTGAAAGTAATTGTCTTGTTGCGATCAGGTTTTTACTTTGGTGTCGTCACCGGGGAAATGCTTTTGGGTACGAACGGTGGTGGGGTGCTTTCTGGCTCATTTTCAGGAAGCGTATCGCTCGGTGGGGTGGAATATAATATTGAAATTGCGAGGTTTGAAGTGAAGAATGTGCCGAAGTAACTGCGTCGTAAAAATAACGGGCCAATTGGATTGATTGGCCCGTTGTCGTTTTGTCTTATTTCAAGTTTCCACTTAAAAACTGCTTGAGCCTTTCGCTTTTCGGATTGCCCAGCACCTCTTCCGGCGCACCTTCTTCCTCCACCAGCCCCTGATGCAGGAACAGCACCTGACTTGAGACCTTGCGCGCAAAACTCATCTCGTGGGTCACCATGATCATGGTCCGGCCTTCCTCGGCCAGGCCTTGAATCACCTTGAGCACCTCGCCAACCAGTTCCGGGTCGAGTGCCGAAGTCGGTTCGTCGAACAGCATGACTTCCGGCTCCATTGCCAGCGCCCGGGCAATGGCCACGCGCTGTTGCTGACCGCCGGAGAGAAACGCCGGGTACTGATCGGCCACCCGTGCCGGCAGACCAACTTTTTCCAGATAACGCCGGGCACGGTCGTCGGCTTCCTGTTTGCTGCAACCCAGCACCCGGCGCGGGGCCATGGTGATGTTTTCCAGCACGGTCATGTGGCTCCACAGGTTGAAGTGCTGGAACACCATCGCCAGCCGAGTGCGCAGGCGTTGCAGTTCGTCGGCGTCGGCGACGTGCATGCCGTGGCGGTCGGTGACCATGCGGATCGACTGGCCATCGAGGCTCATCGCGCCATCGTTGGGTTGTTCGAGAAAGTTGATACAGCGCAAAAAGGTGCTTTTGCCCGAGCCGCTGGCGCCGATCAGGCTGATCACGTCGCCGGTCTTGGCCTTGAGCGAAACGCCTTTGAGCACCTGATGGTCACCATAGCTTTTGTGCAGGCCTTCAACGGTCAATTTGTACATGGGACAGGCATCCTCAAGGCGAAAGTAAGTAGCCGCTGCGATAGGCTTCGGCGCCCGCGACGTGGGCGATCACCATGCCGGCCGTCGCCATGCGCCGCAGTGAGCGGGCATAGAGCAGACCGGAAGCGGTGCAATGGACTGGTGTGACCCGGTCGGTGATCGGGTCAATGATTTCGGCGATTTTCTGCCCGGCTTCCAGGTGTTGGCCGGGTGTGGCGGTGTACACCAACAGCCCGCCGAGTGGTGTCACGACCGGCTCCACACCCGCCAGCGGCGTGGCAGGGAACGGCAGATGCGGCAGCGGTTTCGGCTCGCCGGCGATGGCGCCGAAGTGAATCAGGTAATCGAGCAACGCTTCACAGTCGCGGCTGGCCAGCGGATGAGTGACGTCCCCTTGACCACGCAATTCGACGGTGACCGAGAAACTGCCGAGCGGAATCTCGAATTGCTCACCGAAGCGCTCCTTCAATTGCCACCACAGCAAGGTGAAGCACTCATCGAACGACTGGCCGCCGGAGTCGGTGGCCAAAAGGCTCGCACGGGATTCGATGTAGCGCGCCAGTGGCTCGACCTGCGGCCAGGCCTCGGGCGTGGTGTAAAGATGAACCACGGATTCGAAATCGCAGTGCAGGTCCAGCACCATGTCCGCATCGCAGGCCAGCCGTTGCAGGGTCAGGCGCTGGGATTGCAGCTGGGTCGTGGCGGTGTGGCGGGCGAGGGCGTTACGCAGGCTGGTGCGGATCAGATCGAGATTGCGCTGCGGATCGTCGCAGAGTTGCGATTCGATCTCGTTGCCGATTTCTTCGCTGAGGTCGACGAACCAGCGGTTGAAATTCTGCCCGCTCTCCAGCTCGTAGCGGCCCAGCGGCACGTCCATCAGCACCTGTTCGAGGCCGACCGGATTGGCCACCGGCACCAGTACGATTTCGCTGCGCAGGCGGCCGGCGGCTTCCAGCTCCGCCAGACGCTGCTTGAGGTGCCAGGCCACGAGCATGCCGGGCAGTTCGTCGGCGTGCAGCGAGGACTGGATGTAGATTTTGCCTTGAGCCTTGTCCGGGCCGAAGTGAAAGCTGTGGATCTGTCGTGCAGTCCCCGGCAGCGGGGCCAGCAGGTCATGTATCTGGTGGCGCATTGCAGAGAGGTCCTAGTGAGTCGGCCCGAGGAAAGCCAGCCATCGGCGTTCGGCGAGGCGGAACAGGCCGACCAGCGCAAAAGTGATGGTCAGGTAGATCAGCGCGGCGATGCCGAACGACTGGAAGGTCAGGAAGGTCGCCGAGTTGGCGTCCCGCGCGACTTTCAGAATGTCGGGGATGGTTGCGGTAAAGGCCACGGTGGTCGAGTGCAGCATCAGGATCACTTCGTTGCTGTAGTACGGCAGCGAGCGACGTAGCGCCGACGGCATGATCACGTAGGCATACAGCTTCCAGCCGGTCAGGCCATAGGCCTTGGCCGCTTCGACTTCACCGTGGTTCATGCTGCGGATCGCCCCGGCGAAGATCTCCGTGGTGTAGGCGCAGGTGTTGAGGGCAAAGGCAAGGATCGTGCAGTTCATCGCATCGCGAAAGAAACTGTCGAGCAACGGCTGGGCGCGCACGGCGGCCAGGCTGTAAATCCCCGTGTAGCAGATCAGCAGCTGGATATAGAGCGGCGTCCCACGG
This sequence comes from Pseudomonas sp. SDO52101_S400, assembly GCF_054071635.1. Classification (NCBI taxonomy): domain Bacteria; kingdom Pseudomonadati; phylum Pseudomonadota; class Gammaproteobacteria; order Pseudomonadales; family Pseudomonadaceae; genus Pseudomonas; species Pseudomonas sp. SDO52101_S400. The sequence continues at coordinate 15,303 of NZ_JBSVWF010000075.1, forward strand.
AACAGGTAAGTGTAGAACTGCACCGGCCAGCGAATGTAGAAGTGCGACGAGACACGGGCGATCGACAGCGGAATCGATACGATGAAACCGAAGAAGATCGAGGCGCTGAGCAGCCACATCGTCATGGCCAGCCCGGTGATGTTCTGGCCGTCTGTATAAAGGAAGGCTTTCCAGTAGTCCTGCAGGAGTTCGATCATCGTACGGCCTCCCGGGCACCGGCGGCGTAGCGGCGTTCGAGCCAGCGCAGGATGATGTTGGAAACACTGGTGATCAGCAGGTAGATCAAGGCGGCGAGTACCAGGAAGAAGAACAGTTGATAGCTGCTTTTACCGGCGTCCTGGGCAGCCTTGACCAGATCGGCCAGACCGATGATCGAGACCAGCGCGGTGGCCTTGAGCATCACCATCCAGTTGTTGCCGATGCCGGGCAGTGCGAAACGCATCATTTGCGGGAACACCACGTAGCGAAAACGCTGACCGCGCTTGAGTCCGTACGCGGTGGCGGCTTCGACCTGACCGCGCGGCACGGCAAGGATCGCGCCGCGGAAGGTTTCGGTGAAATACGCGCCGTAGATGAAGCCCAGGGTCAGGACCCCGGCGCTGAACGGGTCGATCTCGATGTATTCCCATTCCAGGTAGTCGGTGAGCGTCGTCAGCCAGGTTTGCAGGCTGTAGAAGATCAGCAGCATCAGCACCAGGTCCGGCACCCCGCGGATCAGCGTGGTGTAGAGCTGGGCGGGCAGACGCAGCAGTTTGACTTTTGACAGTTTGGCACTGGCGCCGAGCAGGCCGAGCAACACGGCCACCAGCAGCGACAACGCCGATAATTTGATGGTCATCCAGGTGCCTTCCAACAGCAAAGGACCGAAGCCCTTGAGGCTGAAGGCGGAGAGCCCCAGATTTTGTAAGAGGTTTTCGAACATAAATCAGCAACCTGACTGAATGAAAAAGGCGCCCATCGATGATGGGCGCCGGGGCATTATTTGCCGCTGTACAGATTCAGATCGCCAAAGTGTTTCTTTTGAATCTCGGCGTATTTGCCGTCATCGTGTAACGCTTTGATACCTTTATCCAAAAGCGCTTTCAGCTCGGTGTTACCTTTCTTAATACCGACAGCGGTTTTGGCTGGCAGCAACGGTGCGTCGACCGGCTCGCTGACTGCGTATTCAGCGCCCTGCGGCGACTTCAGAAAGCCCAGCTCGGCCTGCAGCATGTCCTGAATGCCCGCATCGAGACGGCCGGAAGTCAGGTCGGAATACACCTGATCCTGGTTGGCGTAGGCCTGGGTTTTCACGCCGGCCTTGTCCAGCACGGCTTTGGCATAGGCTTCCTGAATGGTGCCTTGCTCGTAGCCGACGGTTTTGCCTTTCAGGGAGGCCACGTCGTTGGTGATCCCCGAACCTTTTTTCGACACGTAGGCAGTCGGGCCGGAGAACAGCTCGCTGGAGAAGTCGATGACTTTTTCGCGGGCTTCGGTGACGGTCATCGACGAGATCACACCGTCGAATTTATTGGCCTTGAGGCCCGGAATCATGCCGTCGAAGTCGCTTTCGACCCATTTGCACTTGACCTTCAGCTCGGCGCAGATCGCGTTGCCCAGGTCGATGTCAAAGCCCACCAGACTGCCATCGGCCGCTTTCGACTCGAACGGTGCGTAGGAAGGGTCAACGCCAAAACGCAGCTCTTTGTATTCCTTGGCCAGTGCGGAACCGGCGGCCATGCACAACGCCAGTGCAGAAAGGGTCAGCAATGCTTTTTTCATTATTCAATCCCTAAGAACCAATATGAGCGCTTGTGGCGCAGAATTATTGTTACTGGAACGCTTACGACTTATAGAAAGTAGCAATTTCCGAACCAGAGTCCCGAACAAGTGTTTTAAAAGGTGTAGGAAGTGAGGGCGCAGCAGGAAGAGTGCCCGAAAACGGGCACAGAAAAACGCTTGCACCTTTTGAGCGCAGGAAGGGCTTTTACGGGACAGGAATCAGACCAACAGGTTTTGCAAGGTCGAGAGGCTGTCGGCCTCGTCCACGGTCTTGTCCTGGCGCCAGCGCAGCATGCGCGGAAAGCGCACAGCGATGCCGCTCTTGTGCCGGCGGGAGAGGGCGATGCCTTCAAAACCCAGCTCGAACACCAGGCTGGGTGTCACGCTGCTGACCGGGCCGAATTTCTCCACGGTGGTCTTGCGAACTATGCTGTCGACTTCGCGCATTTCCGCGTCCGTGAGCCCGGAATAGGCCTTGGCGAACGGCACCAGCGCCCGCGCACTGGAACCGGGCGGGCCGTCCCACACCGCAAAGGTGTAGTCGCTGTAGAGACTGGCGCGGCGGCCATGTCCGCGCTGGGCATAGATCAGCACCGCGTCGACACTGAACGGGTCGACCTTCCATTTCCACCACACGCCCATATCCTTGGTGCGACCGACGCCGTACATCGCGTCCCGGGCCTTGAGCATCATGCCCTCGACGCCCAGTCGCCGGGAGGCTTCACGCTGGCGGGCGAGGTCGAACCAGTCGCTGCCGGTCAGCACCGGGGAGGGTAGCAGCACGGGGTTGTTGCACCGGGCGATGACCTGTTCCAGTTGTTCGCGCCGTTTGATCTGGGGCTGGTTGCGCCAGTCTTCGCCCTGCCACTCGAGCAAGTCATAGGCGAGGACGACCACGGGCACCTCTTCGAGGATCTTTTTCTCCAGGGTCTTGCGGCCGATCCGTTGTTGGAGCAGGGCAAAGGGTTGTACCGCCGGAGGGGCTGTGGATTGCGGGTCGAACGCATCTTCGGTGGTGGGATGCGGATTTTTCCAGACCACGATTTCGCCGTCGATCACCGTGCCGTCGGGCAAACCGTGGACAAGGCTGTCGAGTTCGGGAAAGCGTTCGGTCACCAGTTCCTCTCCTCGGGACCAGATCCACAGGCGTCCGTCTCGCTTGACCACTTGTGCGCGGATCCCGTCCCACTTCCATTCAACCTGCCAGCCGCTTGCAGGGCCGAGCAGCGCTTCGAACTGTTCGACCGGTTGCGACAGACCGTGGGCGAGAAAAAACGGATAAGGCTGACCGCCGCGTTGAGCATGCTCGGTGCTGGATTCGGGGGCGATGAGTTTCAGGTAACTGGCGGCGTTCGGCCGGTTGGACAAGTCGGTGTAGCCCACCAGCCGTTGCGCCACGCGTTTGCTGTCCAGTCCGGCCATCGACGCCAGGGCTCGGGTCACCAGCAGTTTGGACACGCCGACCCGAAAACTGCCGGTGATCAGTTTGATGCACAGCATCAGGCTCGGCCGGTCGAGCTGCGCCCACAGCGCTGGCAATTGCCGGGCAAGGTATTCCGGGGTTTCACCGCGCAGCGGCAGCAGTTTCTGCTCGATCCATTCGGCGAGTCCGGCCTCTGAGGTGTGCGGGTTTTCCGCCAGCACCAGCGAGATGGTTTCCGCCAGATCGCCGACCGCTTGATAGCTCTCCTCGAACAGCCACGGCGTGAGCCCGGACACTTCGACGGCGAGTTCGCGCAGGATCCGTACCGGTACCAGTTGCCTAGGCCGTCCGCCGGACAGAAAGTACACCGCCCAGGCGGCATCCTCCGGCGCAGCCTGAGTGAAGTAGCTTTGCATGGCCGCGAGTTTGGCGTTGCTGGAGGTGGTGGCGTCGAGTTCGGCGTACAACCCGGCGAAGTCTTTCATGGTTGCACCTCGGCGACGGCGGGTTCGACAGCAATGTTGTCTTGTTCATCGTCACCGTATTCGGTGTTGAAGCCCTGAGCGTCCAACCCTTTTTCGCGCAGGTGGCGGACCAGCACGCCGATCGATCCGTGGGTGACCATCACCCGCTCGGCGCCGGTCTGTTCGATGGCCCACAGCAGGCCGGGCCAGTCGGCGTGATCCGAGAGCACGAAACCGCGATCCACGCCGCGCCGCCGACGGGTGCCGCGCAAGCGCATCCAGCCGCTGGCGAAGCTGTCGCTGTAGTCGCCGAAACGCCGCATCCAGCTGCTGCCGCCGGCTGACGGCGGGGCGATGACCAGTGCCTGACGCATCATCGGATCGTTTTTCTTCACGTCGCCGGCGTAAATCGTCGGCGGCAGATACACACCGGCCTCGCGATAGACCCGGTTCAACGGTTCCACCGCGCCGTGGCTGAGGATCGGGCCGAGGGTTTCATCGATACCGTGCAGGATTCGCTGGGCTTTGCCGAACGAGTAGCAGAACAGCACGCTGGTCTTGCCGGCCTCGATGTTGGCCTGCCACCACTGATTGATCTCGCCGAACACCTGCGCCTGCGGCTGCCATCGGTAGATCGGCAGGCCGAACGTCGATTCGGTGATGAAGGTGTGGCAGCGCACCGGTTCGAAGGGCGCGCAGGTGCCGTCGGGTTCGATCTTGTAGTCGCCGGACGCCACCCAGACCTCACCGCCGTATTCCAGACGCACCTGAGCCGAGCCCAGAACGTGACCTGCGGGGTGAAAGCTCAAGGTGACGCCGTGGTGAGTCAGTCGCTGACCGTACTCGAGCGTTTGCAGATTGATGTCCTGACCCAGGCGCGCACGCAGAATCCCTTCGCCGGCGCTGGCGGCCAGATAGTGTGCGTTGCCGGTGCGGGCGTGATCGCCGTGGGCATGAGTGATCACCGCGCGTTCGACCGGGCGCCACGGATCAATGTAGAAATCCCCGGCGGGGCAGTACAAGCCTTCGGGGCGGGCGATAACAAGGTCCATGGCGTTACCGGAATGGAGGGACTTGTTAGCTATGAGGTTTGCGCGAAGTCAGAAGTTCGATTGATTTTTCGGTGGGAACGAAGAATTTTGTTGGCGGGAAAATCCAGCCCTCACCCCAGCCCTCTCCCGGGGGGAGAGGGAGCCTACGGAGGTGTCTGGCGAGATACATCGACCTGTGAAATGGAGTCGATTATGGATCTGCCAGGCAGCAATACGAATCTGGATTCGGTGCAGCAGGATCAGGTCGGCGGACTTCTCGAACATCCCCCAATCAGTCCCCTCTCCCTAAGGGAGAGGGTTAGGGTGAGGGGGGCTTTTGATCTTTTGGGGAGCAGCACTTATTTCCCGGGAGTCAGCGTCAACCGCGTCTTGCCATACACCCGCTCAAAGTTCTGCGGCTGCATCGGCAACCCGATGTATTGGCCCTTGAGCCAAGGATCGATGCCGTTCAGGTAGTTCGGGCTCACCGGATTCCCCGATTGCCCAGTACCGTTCTGCCCCATCAGCGGTTCGCTCTGACCGAAGTCGACGATGAAACGCATCGACGGCGCACGCATGGTGTTGAAGTCCTGACCCCAGGCAAACGCCGCCGTGTTGAGCGTGGTGTGGTCGCCGCCTGCCGCGAGCGGGCCGCGAACGGTCTGGCCGTTGGCATTCTTCCACTCGTAGCGGTGCAGTTTGCCCCACTGCCAGGCTTTGTGGTCGCCACCCAGTTGACTGTCGCCAGCGCTGATCGCCGCCGCGAGGCTGCGGGCGAGGATCGCCGGCTTGTCTTCTTTCTGCGGCGTGCGGGCATCATCCCAGAACGGGCTGTCTTCGCGGCCCAGCAAATGGTCCGCCTGGGCGGCGTAGGACAGATCGCCATTGGCGACAAACGCTTTCCACGCTGGGCTGCTCTGCGGGCCGAGTTCGTCGAGGAAGATCTGCTTCATGCTTTCTTGCAGGAACAATTCGTAGATCGCCGCATCAGCGGAAGTCGGGCTGAGCTTGCCGTCGAACGCCATCAGACGGGTGTAGGCCTCGCGAGCCTTGTTGCGGTCGGCTTCCGGAAGAGCGTCTATCGCCTGTTTCAGCGGTTGCGCCATGCCCGGGGCTTCGAACATCTTCTTCAGCTTGGCGGCGAAGGTGGTGGTCTGGTCGTACTGCATGGCGATCATGCTGCGACTGTCATGCTTGGCGCCGCCGGCCAGTTCCGCCAGACGCTCGCCACGCTCCGGCGCCGCCCAGGAGTTGGACAGTTGCATGCCGTAGCCGTGAGGAATGACGCGCTGGTTGGCGGTGCCGAGCCAGCCCTGGCTCGGGTCCTGATCGTAAGGGTGCAGCATCGGGTCGGCGTAACCGTCCCAGTCATAGCGACCTTCCCAGCCCGGCGACGGCAGCAGGCCCTCGCCTTCACGACGGTTCGGGAAACGGCCGGTGACTTGCCAGCCGATGTTGCTGGCGTCGGCAAACACAAGGTTCAGCGCGATGGCGCGGATTTCCCGGCTGGCGTCCGAAGCGCGCTCAACGGTCTGCGCGCGGCTCAGATCGAAAAACGCATCGAGGGATTTGTCATCGGTGAAGCTCGGCGTCTGCAAGGCCAGGCCAAAACCTGCGCCTTGAGCGGCGGCCTGGGCGCTGTTGAGCAGCGCGCCGTGGCGGGTTTCGTACACCGCTTCGCGAATCGGTCGCTGGCCTTTGACGAAATAGGTTTCGTTGCGCACGCCCAGTGGTTGCCATTTGCCGTTGACCTCATAGGTCAGGCTGCTGCCCTGGCGACGGATTTTTTCCAGGAACAGGTCCTGGTTGTCGCCGAAGACGCTGGTCAGGCTCCACGCCACTTTGCCGTTGAAACCACCCAGCACCATCGGCAGACCGGCCACGGTCACGCCAGCGGCCTGATATTTCGGTGCGTGAATCTGCACGAAACTCCACAGCGACGGCGCGGCCAGCGGCCCATGGCTGTCGCTGGCCAGCAGGCTCTTGCCGCTGCGGCTGCGTTGCGGGGCAATCGCCCAGTTGTTCGAAGTGCTGGCGCCGAGCAGGTTCATCGCTGCCAGTTGTTCGCTGGCGTTGCTCAGTTCGCTCAGGCCCGGAATCTGCCCGTTGAGCTTGATGCCTTGCAGCTTGTCGGCTTCGGCGACCGGCAGGTTTTCGTCGGGGGCGGACGGGGTCAGCCACGCGAGTTTGTCGGTGGTGACGGTCTGCGCCAGCACCAGTGAGGCGATTTCTTCCGGCAGGTTGGCCGACTGGCTGAAGTTCAGCAGGCAGAAAATCAGTGCCGAATCTTCCGGTTTCCAGTACTCAGGCTTGTAGCCACTGGAGGCGAGATCGCCCGGCAACTTGTCGGCGTAGCGGAACAGGTAGGCGTTGACGCCCCGGGCATAGACTTCGAAGAAGCGCTTGAGCCGTGGCGACGAGGCCTTGTACAGCTCGCCGGCGCTTTTCTTCAGGTTGACGGCGCGCATGTAGCGGTCGGCGTCGAGCATCGACGCCCCGGACATTTCCGCCAGACGCCCCTGAGCCAGCAGGCGCAGGGTCACCATCTGATTGATGCGGTCGCTGGCGTGTACATAACCGAGGGCGAACAAGGCGTCGTGGAAGCTGTTGCTTTCGATCAGCGGCATGCCCATGGCATTGCGCCGTACCGAAACGTTCTGCGCCAGGCCCTTGAGCGGCTGCACGCCGGAGGTTGGCGGGAGGGTGTCCTGAGCGTTCCAGGTCTGGCAACCGGAGAGGCTCAAGACACCGGTCACTGCTGCGGCAACGCCGAACCGGGGAAGAAAATGTGAAAGGGCTGGCGAGGCCATGGCAAAGCTCCTGCGGGGGTGTAGAGGCTGGGGGCGCAATAAAGCCGCTACGTTAGTGAGCAGGAGGGGGCCGCGCAAGCGGGGCGAGCGGTTATTTCTTCCCGTTGATCGTTCCCGCGCACGGGAACGATCAGGCCGGGTGACTCAAGCCTTCGGCGGATTGATCTTCTGCACCAGCGCGTAGGCCTTTACGGTCGCCGGGCGATCCTTGATGTGGTTGAACCAGCGCAGCACGTTCGGGAAGTCTTCCAGGTTCTGGCTCTGCCATTTGTGGGAGACGATCCACGGGTAGATCGCCATGTCGGCGATGCTGTATTCGCTGCCGGCGACGAACTCATTGTTGGCCAGTTGCTTGTCCAGCACCCCGTACAAACGGGCGGTTTCATCGATGTAGCGCTTGATCGCGTAGGGGATTTTTTCCGGCGCGAACTGGCTGAAATGATGGTTCTGCCCGGCCATCGGCCCCAGCCCGCCCATTTGCCAGAACAGCCATTGCAGCGCCACCTGGCGGCCACGCAGATCCTTGGGCAGGAACTTGCCGGTCTTTTCCGCGAGGTACAACAGAATTGCACCGGACTCGAACAGCGACAACGGCTCGCCGCCATCGGCGGGCTCATGATCGACTATGGCCGGGATGCGATTGTTCGGCGCGATTTTCAGGAAGTGCGGCTGGAACTGCTCGCCCTGGCTGATGTTGATCGGGTGCACGTTGTAGCGCAGGCCTGCCTCTTCGAAGAACAGGGAAATCTTGTGGCCGTTGGGCGTGGTCCAGTAATACAGGTCGATCATGGAAAGCTCCAAATCAGGAAAGTGGCTTATATGCGGACAGCAAACGCCGGCTTCAGGTCGTCCTGTGTGCGTTCGATAGCTTGCTTAGTGAGAGGAAGTGATGCTCAAGTGCGGGAAATTCAATGACCCCGCGTGAGAAAAATCGCCATGGAGCTTCAGGCCAACGCTGCACTGATCATCATCGACCAGCAAAAAGGCATTCTGGAGCCGCGTCTGGGGCGAAGAAATAACCCGTTGGCCGAAGAGCGGATCCTTGATTTGCTGAACTTTTGGCGACGCAGCGGGCGGAAGGTTATCCACGTACAGCACCTGTCGCGCTCACCCGATTCAGTGTTCTGGCCCGAGCAGTCCGGCGTGGAATTTCAGGAAAGGTTTTTGCCGCAGGAAGGGGAATGGCTGATCCAGAAACAGGTGCCGGATGCTTTTTGTGCGACGGGGCTTGAGGCAACGTTGCGTGAGGCGGGAATCGGGCAATTGGTCATTGTCGGCGTGGCGACGAACAATTCAGTGGAGTCCACGGCGCGCACGGCGGGCAATCTGGGGTTCGAGGCATGGGTGGCGGAGGATGCGTGCTTTACCTTCGACAAGGCCGATTATTTCGGTACGTTGCGTACGGCTGAAGAGGTGCACGGGATGTCGCTGGGGAATCTGCACGGGGAGTATGCGACGGTGGTCAGTTCGGTGCGGATTCTGGCGGCTGGCTGAAAAGCCTCCGATGAATAGGCCGGCCCCTTCGCGAGCAAGCCCGCTTGTGTCTGGGTAAGGGAATAGACTCTGGGGTGAGAGGGGTGAAT
>NZ_JBSVWF010000076.1:0-24198 GCF_054071635.1 Pseudomonas sp. SDO52101_S400
TCCGAAACCCCAATTGCGAAAGCAGTTGGGGTTTTGTTTTGCCCGCAGGAAAGTGTTCTCAGGGCTTCCGACCGTCGCGATGACAACCATTGGGGAAATCCTTCTGAAATGACCGCTCGGTTTTTGGTATGGTGCAGCTCGTTTTTTAACGGACTGATGTCACGCCCAAGGATCGGCGCTCATTTTTGTCAAAGAGTTGCTGCAGAAATGCCTGAACCAATCCCCATCAAGGATCACGAAAAAGAGACGCGTCTGGTCAACAAACGGCTGGTCGCCTGTGCCCTGTTCGTGTTCGCGATCAGCTGTGCCCTGGTGGTACGCCTGTACATCCTGCAAGTGGTTGAGTTCGACTACCACTCGACCATCTCCGAAAACAACCGAGTCCACGTCCTGCCAATCCCGCCAACACGGGGGCTGATTTACGACCGCAACGGGGTGCTGCTGGCTGACAACCGTCCCAGTTACAACCTGATCATCACCCGCGAACGTGCCACCGATGTGAATCAGGAGCTGAACGAAGTCATCAGCCTCCTGCACCTGCCAGCCGAAGATCGCACGGTGTTCGACAAGGCCATGAAACAGTCGCGTCACCCGTTTACGCCGGTGACCCTGTTCTATGAGCTGACCGAAGAACAGATAGCCATACTCGCAGTCAACGAGTTCCGCCTGCCGGGCCTGGATGTCGAACCGCAGTTCGTCCGTAACTATCCGCTCGGCGCGCACTTTGCGCACTCGATCGGCTACGTCGGGCGTATCAACGAAAAAGAATCCAAGACCCTCGATTCGGTCGAATACCGTGGCACGCAATCCATCGGCAAGACTGGCATCGAACGCTTCTACGAGCCGCAACTGCACGGCCACGTCGGTTACGAGGAAGTAGAGACTAACGCTCAGGGTCGCGTATTAAGGGTCCTGAAACACACCGATCCGATTCCCGGCAAAAACATAGTCCTGAGCCTCGATATCAAGCTTCAGGAAGCCGCCGAAGCTGCATTGGGTGATCGTCGTGGTTCGGTGGTGGCACTGGATCCATCGACCGGCGAAGTGCTGGCCATGGTCAGCAACCCGAGCTTCGACCCCAACCTGTTCGTGACCGGTATCAGCTCCAAGGAATACTCGGCGCTGCGAGACTCCATCGACCGGCCTCTGTTCAACCGCGTACTGCGCGGCTTGTACGCGCCTGGTTCGACGATCAAGCCCGAGGTTGCGATTGCCGGACTCGACGCCGGCGTGGTCACGCCTCAAACCCGCGTCTTCGATCCCGGCTACTACCAACTGCCGGATTTCGACCACAAGTACCGCAACTGGAACCACAGCGGTGACGGCTGGGTGGACATGGACGCGGCGATCATGCGCTCCAACGACACCTACTTCTACGACCTGGCGCACAAGCTCGGCATCGATCGCCTGCACGACTATATGGCGATGTTCGGCCTCGGCGAGAAAGTCTCTCTCGACATGTTCGAAGAGTCTCCCGGCCTGATGCCTTCCCAGGCCTGGAAGCGTGCAACCCGGCGTCAGGCCTGGTTCCCGGGTGAGACAGTGATCCTCGGCATTGGTCAGGGCTATATGCAGGTCACGCCATTGCAACTGGCTCAGGCCACTGCACTGATTGCCAACAAGGGCGTATGGAATCGTCCGCATTTGGCCAAAACGGTTGACGGTGTACCGCCAGTGGACGAGCACCCGATGCCGAATATCTTGCTCAAGGACCCTCGCGATTGGGACCAGGTCAACCACGGCATGCAGATGGTGATGCACGACGCTCGGGGTATCGCCCGGGCAGCAGCGGTCGGTGCGCAATACCGCATCGCCGGCAAGAGTGGTACGGCGCAAGTGGTGGCGATCAAGCAGGGCGAGCGCTACAACCGCGAGAAAACCCTCGAGCGCCATCGTGACAACGCCTTGTTCGTCGGCTTTGCGCCGGCCGAACATCCGAAGATCGCCATCTCGGTGATGATCGAAAACGGCGAGGCCGGTGGTCGAGTCGCAGGTCCTGTAGTGCGGCAGATCATGGACGCCTGGCTACTCGACCAGGACGGTCACCTCAAGCCGCAATACGCGGCGCCGACCAAGGCACCGGGCGATCCTCACGTGTAACTCGCTACAGCTTCACAGCACAGGCTCACGCAAGCTGAGCATGTGCTGGAAGCTGTCGATGAACACCGTTTCAGCCTGAGTCATCTTCTGATCGCGATTCCACAGCAGCTGGATATCGAAATCCACCACCCCATCCTCTGGCGGCAAGCGCCACAGCAAGCCTTGCTCGACATCCCGTCGTACCAGATGAGTCGGCAGGCAACCAATTCCGAATCCTGCACAGATCAGGCGGTAGATCTCTTCGAAACTGGTGGAAGAGGCGACGATCTTGCCGGTAAACCCCTGCTGATCGCGAAACAGCGTCAACGGCGATAGATTGCCACCAAGCTGATCGCTGGTGAAGCTGACGAAGTTCTCCGCAGCGAGTTGCTCCAGCGTCAGATTCTGTTGTCCGAACAGTCGATGTCGCTGCCCGCAAAAGTACGCATAGCGCTCACGAAACAGCACTCGCTGCTCCAGCCGTGGCTGTGGCAATCGGCATAGCCCGACACCGACCGTAGCAGTCTTTTGCAGCAGTGAACTGATGATGTTCGAGCTGCCCATCACCTCGACTTCCAGCTCGATTTTCGGGTGAGTTTCGTGGAAATCTGCGAGAAATTCATCGTAATGCCGGGCCTGCACGCCACTGACGGTGAGGATACGGATCTTGCCGACAACGTCGTCATGACGGTTCTCGACCACGGTACCCAAACGAGAAATATCACCGTAGATATCCGCCGCAATCCGCAGGACTTCTTCCCCGGTTTCCGTCAGATCAAAGCGCCGTCCGCTGCGCGCAATCAACACACAATCCAGTTGTTCTTCAAGGCGTTTCAACGCCTGGCTGACCGCCGACTGGGTGATGTGCAATCGCGCAGCAGCGCGACTCATGCTGCCTTCCTGGCCGATCACCAGATAAGTGCGCAACAGGTTCCAGTCCAGTCGGTCATTGAGAAAACGCCGGCCGATCCAGGGATTAGTGGAAGAGGTCATGTAGTAGCCAAGCTAATAGTAAAGATAAGTTTTTGAAAATTGACTAATCCTGTCACGGAAGCGATAAAGCCCACAAGCGCCACAGAGCGTGACCGTCAGCCGCCTCGACACCTGCCCAAAACTATAAATACACAGGGTTTCTTGCATGCACACCACCGCTCAGCCGCGTCGCGCCGCGGCCGCTGCCTTCATTGGCACGACCATCGAATTCTACGATTTCTACATCTACGCCACCGCCGCCGCACTGGTGCTCGGGCAAGTGTTCTTTCCCAGCAGCGATCCAGTCACCAGCACACTCGCCGCATTCGGCAGTTTCGCCGTCGGTTTCATCGCGCGCCCCATGGCCGGCATGGTGTTCGGCCATCTGGGTGATCGCCTCGGTCGCAAGAAAATGCTGCTGGTGACCATGGCGTTGATGGGCCTGGCCACCGCCGGCATCGGTCTGTTGCCGAGCTACGCCAGCGTCGGCATCTGGGCGCCCATCGGGTTGATCGTGTTGCGCCTGATCCAGGGTATCTCCGTCGGCGGCGAGTGGGGCGGGGCGGTGTTGATGGCCAGTGAACACGCCCCGGCCAAACGCAAGACCTTTTATGCCTCGTTCGCCCAACTCGGCAGCCCGGCGGGCCTGTTGTTGGCGTTGATCGCCTTTCGTCTGGTGACGTCGCTGTCGCCTGAAGACTTCCTCGCCTGGGGCTGGCGTCTGCCGTTTCTCGCCAGCGGCGTGCTGATGATGGTTGGCTTGATGATCCGTTCCGGTGTGCATGAGTCGCCGGAATTCGCCAAGGCCAAGGACAACAACGAGACCGCGAAATACCCGGTGAAGGACGTGATCCGTCAGTGCTGGCGGCAGATCCTGTTCGCTGCCGCCGCCGTGACCATCGGCTCGGCCGGATTCTTCTTCACCAACACTTTCATGATCACTTACGTCACCCAATATCAGGGGATCCCTCGGGCGACCATTCTTGATTGCCTGTTCCTGGTGACGGTCATTCAACTGCTTTCGCAACCATTGTCGGCGCTGCTCGCCGAACGCATCGGCGAAGGGCGGTTCCTGATGCTGGTCGCGTTGCTATGCACGGTCACGCCTTACCCGATGTTCCTGCTGGTCGGCACCCAGAACATCCTGCTGATGACTCTCGGCATCGCCGTCGCGGTGGTGATTCTCTCGGCCCTGTATGCGGTGATCGCCGGGTACATGACCCAGGCGTTCCCGGTGCATCTGCGCTACTCGGGCATTTCCATCGCCTACCAGTTGAGTTGCGCCGTCGCCGGCGGCACCACACCGTTGATCGGCACGCTGCTGGCCAGCAAGTTTTCCGGGCAATGGCTGCCGCTGGCAGTGTTCTTCACGCTGCTGTCCGCTCTTTCCCTGATCGGTGTCTGTGGCCTCGCGCGTCTGCGCGCCAACCCGGTCGTCCTTCACACAAGCAAAGAGGTGTATTCGTGAGTAAACCCGCCCACATTGATCCGATCGAATGGCAAGCCCGTTGTGAGCTTGCCGCGCTTTACCGATTGATCGCGCACTTTCGCATGACCGACCTGATCGACACCCACATTACCCTGCGTATTCCCGGGCCGGAGCATCATTTCCTGATCAACCGTTACGGCGTGATTTTCGACCGTATGCGCGCTTCCGATCTGGTGCGCATCGATCAGGACGGGCGCATCGTCGATCCGGAATACGCCGGGCATCGGGTCAACGCTGCCGGGTTTGTGATCCACTCGGCGATCCACATGGCAAGGCCGGATCTGAACTGCGTGATTCACACCCACACGGCTGCCGGCATGGCCGTCGCCGCGCAGAAGCAAGGCCTGCTGCCGATCAGTCAGCACGCGCTGAAGTTCTACGGAAAACTGGCGTATCACACCTACGAAGGCATCGCGTTGTCGCTGGATGAGCGCGAGCGTTTGATCGCCGATCTCGGCCCGCATCGCGCGATGATCCTGCGCAACCACGGCTTGCTGGTCGGTGGTTCCGGCGTGGCTCAGGCATTCCAGGAAATCCACTTTCTGGAGCGTGCCTGCCAGGCGCAAGTGCAGGCGCTGGCCGGCGGATGTGAGCTGCATTTCCCGTCGCCGGAAGTCTGCGCCCACACCGCCGAGCAGTTCGACCGCGATGAGCAGGACAACATCATCGATCTGGCCTGGGAGGCCGCACTGACCCTGATCGAATCCCAGCGCGAGTCCTATCTGTCATGAACACCGTTGCACTGATGTCCCGCGACACGCTGTTGCTCAAACAGTTGCAGGAAGCCTTTGCCCGCCGCGCGCCGCAGCTCTCGGCGGTGCTGGCCGATGATCCCCAGGCGGCGAATGCGCAGATTGCGGCGTGCTGGTTTCCGCTGCCGGGCAGCCTTGGCGCGTTGCCCAATCTGCAGGTGATTCACTCGGTCGCCGCCGGCATCGATCACCTGGAGCACGATCCGTCATGTCCGGATCTGCCGGTGTGCCGGGTGGTCGATCCCGGCCATCGCCAAGGCATGACAGAGTACGTGCGCTGGGCGGTGATTCACTATCATCGCGGCTTCGATCAGGTGCTCGAGCAACACCGCCAACAGCATTGGGAGCGACCGCTGCAACGCCCGGCCGAGCAATTCCGGATTGGCGTCATGGGGCTCGGTTCGCTCGGCAGTGCGATTGCCCTGGACCTGGCCGCCGCCGGTTACGACGTGCGAGGGTGGGCGCGCAGCAACAAGGAATTGCCGGGCGTGCAGACCTTCGCCGGCAACGAAGCTTTCAACCCGTTCCTAGACGGCGTGGAGTTGCTGATCAATCTGCTGCCGCTCACCCATGAGACTCGCGGCATCCTCAATTGCCAGACCTTCGAACGGCTGGCCAACGGCGCGGCACTGGTCAACGTCGGGCGCGGTGGACATCTGAACATCGAGGATCTGCAACAAGCACTGGCACGTGGAAAACTGCGCGGCGCACTGCTCGATGTTTTCGAACAGGAACCGCTGCCCGCCGATCATCCGCTGTGGAAAACCCCGGGCGTGACCATCACCCCACACATGGCTTCGGCGGCTTCCCATGATTGCATCGCCGAGCAGATTGCCGAGAACTTTCGCCGTTTGAATGCCGATGAACCGTTGCTCAACAGCGCGGATCGACTGCTCGGTTACTGATCCGCCAGGCAGGCTTGCAAGCGTTCGATGAACAGCGTTTCGGCGCGGCTCATGCGCTGCTCGCGGTTCCACAACAGATGAATGTCGACATCGGCAATCCCCTCGTGGGGCGGCAGGCGCCAGAGCAATCCGGCCTCGACGTCCGCCGCCACCACGTGCTCCGGCAGGCAACCGATGCCGAACCCAGCGATCACCAGTCGCCGCACTTCTTCCAGGCTGGGTGATGAGGCGACGATGCGTCCGCTGAAGCCCTGTTGATCGCGAAAAATAGTCAGCGGCGAAAGCATCCCGCCGATCTGGTCACTGGTGAAACTGACGAAGTTCTCCCGCTGCAGATCGCCTTCGTCAATGTCCTGTCGGCCGAACAACGCATGGTGTTTGCCACAGAAAAACGCATAACGCTGACGCAGGAACAGTCGCTGTTCCAGACGCGGTTGTGGCCGACGGTTGAGACTCAGGCCGAGGGTCGCGGTTTTCTCCTGAAGAGCGCTGACGATGTCTGAACTGCGCATCACGTCGACCTCCAGATCGACCCGTGGATATTGGCGATGAAAGTCAGCGAGGAAGTCATCGAAGCGCTCGGAAAAGATCCGGCTGATGATTAGCAGCCGCACCTTGCCGATCACTTCTTCGGCCGGTTGCTCCAAAAGGCTGCTGACCTGGGACATCTGCCCGTAGATCTCGCCGGCCAGTTCGAAGATCTGCTCGCCGACTTCGGTGAGGGCAAATCGCGGACCGCGCCGGGCGATCAGCTGGCGCCCCAGTTGTTCTTCAAGACGCTTGAGCGCCTGGCTCACTGCCGGTTGTGTCAGATGCAGACGCGCGGCGGCGCGGCTGATACTCAGCTCCTGGCCGATCACCCGGAAGGTGCGCAGCAGGTTCCAGTCGAGGCGGTCGTTGAGCAGGCGTTGCACATCACGTTCGGCCATGGCGGCTCTCGATTATAAGGTGAAGTAATAATCGGAATAATAAATAGAAAATTGACTGATCATCACCTCGGGACGATAAATCACCCCCACGACAGGCGCCGCCAGAGCGCCTCGGATTTACGTTTCCCTCCTGCCAGAAAAACAATCAAAGGAGCCCGACCCATGAAGCCCCACGCTTCGAACCAGCCGCGCCGTGCGGCCGCCGCTGCCTTCATCGGCACCATGATCGAGTGGTACGACTTTTACATCTACGCCACCGCCGCCGCGCTGGTGTTCGGCGCGCTGTTCTTTCCTTCCGATGATCCGCTGTTCAGCACCATGGCCGCGTTCGGCACGTTCGCCGTGGGCTTCTTTGCCCGGCCGTTGGGCGGGATCATTTTCGGCCATATCGGCGACCGCATTGGCCGCAAGAAATCGCTGATCATCACGCTGTTGATGATGGGCGTGGTCACGGTGTGCATCGGTCTGTTGCCGACCTATGCGCAGATCGGCGCGACGGCACCGGTGCTGCTGATTGTGTTGCGCATCGTCCAGGGCATCGCCGTCGGTGGTGAGTGGGGCGGCGCGGTGTTGATGGCCGGCGAGCATGCGCCGAAGGGCCGGCGCAATTTCTTCGCCTCGTTCGCGCAACTGGGCAGTCCGGCGGGTTTGATCCTGTCGCTGCTGGCCTTCAGTGCCGTGACCCGATTGCCGGAAGACGATCTGATGAGTTGGGGCTGGCGCCTGCCGTTCCTCGCCAGTGCGCTGTTGCTGCTGGTGGGCCTGGCGATTCGCCTGGGCGTGAACGAGTCACCGGAATTCCTCGCCAGCCGCGAGCAGGCCAGCAAGCAAATCAAGAAAGAGCAGGCGCCGGTGATGGACGTTCTGCGCACCGCGTGGCGCACACTGTTGCTGTGCATCGGCGCCAACACGCTGGGCATCGCCGGGGTGTATTTCACCAACACCTTCATGATCGCCTACACCACTCAGCAACTGGCGTTGCCGCGTTCGCTGATTCTCGAATGCCTGTTTTTCGTCGCGATCATCCAGTTCTGCATTCAGCCGCTGGCGGCGTGGACGGCGGAGAAGATCGGCGCGACGCGTTTCCTGTGCCTCGTGTCGTTGCTGGCGATGGCCTCGCCGTACCCGATGTTCGTGCTGGTCAGCTCGGCCCAGGCGCCACTGATCATTCTCGGCATCGCACTGGCGGTGGTGTGCATGGCCTCGTTCTACGCGGTGATCGCCGGTTACGTCAGCGGCATGTTCGAGACCCGCGTGCGTTACACCGCGATCTCGCTGGCCTATCAGATCTGCGGCGCGGTGGCCGGTGGGCTGACACCGCTGATCGGCACCATGCTCGCGCACAAGTTCACCGGGCAGTGGTGGCCGATGGCGGTGTTCTACAGCCTGATCGCCGGCATTTCGCTGGTCTGCGTGCTGTCCCTTGCCCGTCGTCACGCCAGCGTCCATCGCGCGGAAATGGCTCGTGCCTAACCCGGAATTTCAGGAGAACCTCATGTTGAAAATCAATGGCGAACGCCTGTGGGCCAGCCTGATGGCCATGGCCGAAATCGGTGCGACAGCCCGAGGCGGCAGCTGCCGTCTGGCATTGAGCGACGAAGACAAGGCCGGTCGCGAACTGTTCGCCCACTGGTGCCGCGAAGCCGGCATGACCCTGAGCGTGGACGCCATCGGCAACCTGTTCGCCCGCCGCGCTGGCACTGATCCGGACGCCGCGCCGGTGATGATGGGCAGCCACCTCGATACCCAACCCGAAGGCGGGCGTTTCGATGGCGTCTACGGCGTGCTCGCCGGGCTGGAAGTGGTGCGTCGCCTCAACGACCTGAACATCAAGACCCGCAAACCGCTGGAAGTGGCGGTATGGACCAACGAAGAAGGCGCACGCTTCACCCCGGCCATGTTCGGCTCGGCGGTGTTCACCGGGATCATGGATCTGAACGCCGCACTGGCGGTGCGTGATGCCAATGGCATCAGCGTTGCCGAGGCTTTGCAGCGTACCGGTTACGCCGGTGATCGCCCGCTAGGTGGCGCGGTGGATGCCTATTTCGAAGCGCACATCGAGCAAGGCCCGATCCTTGAAGACAACGCCAAGAGCATCGGCGTGGTCACGGGTGGTCAGGCGATTCGCTGGCTCGACGTGCGCGTGGAAGGTATGGCCGCCCACGCCGGCACCACGCCGATGCCGCTGCGCAAAGATGCGTTGTACGGTGTGGCGCGGATGATTCAGGCCATCGAAGGTCTGGCCGCTGATTTTGCGCCGGAAGGCCTGACTACGGTCGGTGAGTTGAGCATCAACAAGTCCTCCCGCAATACCATTCCGGGGCTGGTGAATTTCACCGTCGATCTGCGTCATCACCGCGACGACGCCATTGCCGCCATGGAGCAACAGGTTCGTGTCCGGTTGCAGGCGATTGCCGACGGTCGCGGCCTGAACCTGACGATCACCCCGCACTGGATCAGCCCGGCCACGCCGTTCGACGCTGAATGCGTGGCTGCCGTGCAAGAGGCGGTAGATGCGTTGGGCTACGCTCAGCAGTCGATTGTCAGCGGCGCCGGGCATGACGCGATTCACCTGGCGCGTTACTGCCCGACGGCGATGGTGTTCATCCCGTGCGTCGGTGGCCTGAGCCACAACGAAGCCGAAGATGTGTTGCCCGAAGACGTGCAGCAGGGCACCAACGTATTGCTCAACGCCGTGCTGGCCCGCGCCGGTCGAAGCGAACAGGGAGTCTGAACCATGCGCAGTTTTTTCCACCCCGAACAATTGCTCCACCATCCACGCAGCTATTACTCGCGCGGGCAGATGCGCACGCCACAGGAAGTCCCAGAGCGTGCGCAACGTCTGGTGCAGGCCGCCCACGGTTTGGGCTTCAGTGTCGAGCAACCTGCCGATGCCGGCCTCGCACCGTTGCTGGCGGTACACGGTGCGCCATATCTGACCTTTCTTCAGGAAGCACACGCACACTGGAAGGAAATCCCCGAAGACTGGGGCGACGAGGTGATGTCGAACATCTTCGTCCGCGAGCCGAATGCCTTGCGCGGCATTCTCGCCCAGGCGGCGCGCTATCTGGCGGACGGCAGCTGCCCGGTCGGCGAGCAGACCTGGCGTTCGGCGTACTGGTCGGCGCAAAGCGCAGTGGCCGGGGCTCAGGCGGTGATCGACGGTGAGCCGGCAGCCTACGCGCTGTGCCGTCCGCCGGGGCATCATGCCCGGGCCGAAGCGGCCGGCGGTTTCTGCTACGTGAACAACGCGGCGGTGTCGGCGCAGGTGCTGCGCGACAAGTTTGAAAAGGTCGCGGTGCTCGATACCGACATGCACCATGGGCAGGGCATTCAGGAAATTTTCTACGATCGCGATGACGTGCTCTACGTCTCGGTGCATGGCGATCCGACCAATTTCTATCCCGGCGTCGCCGGGTTCGCCGACGAGCGCGGCAGCGGCGCGGGGGAGGGCTTCAACCTCAACCTGCCGATGGCCCATGGCTCAAGCGAAGCGGATTTCCTCGGGCAACTGGACGTCGCATTGAACGCCGTGCGCGAGTTCGGCGCCGAGGTGTTGGTGCTGTCGCTGGGCTTCGATATCTATGAACTGGACCCGCAAAGCAAAGTCGCCGTGACCCGCGAAGGTTTTGCAGCACTGGGCGAGCGGATCCGCAGCCTGGGCCTGCCATGCCTGATCGTGCAGGAAGGCGGTTATCACCTGGAAAGTCTCGAAGACAACGCCCGGGCGTTCTTCGTGAATGCCGAGGTGTGGCAGATCTGAAATTGATGTGATCCGACGGCCGCCATCGCTGGCAAGCCAGCTCCCACAGTACTGTGGTTGACTGCGGAATTTGCGGCCACGCCAAACCTTGTGGGAGCTGGCTTGCCAGCGATGAACGATAACGCAATCCACCTGCTGGAACACAAGCGCCCTACGGTGCTTGCCATCGCCCTGACGTTAACGTAAACATTGGCGTCAGGGCGCTGATGTAAAAAAGCGCAAAGCGGACCGCTCCGGAGCGCTTGATGACTCTTATAAAAACAACCGATCCCAAGTCTCACCACGAAGCCCGGCTGGCCCGGGAAAAACTCCATCTCGAAGGGCAAGTCCCGGATGGCGTGTTGCGTGCGGAGATCGATGCTTCGTGGCGGCGCAGCCTGAGCCACGGCGTGCATTTCAATGGCAAGCATGAGCTGGCTCTGGAATCGAGCGCGAGTCTCGAGGTGTTGCTGGCGAGCAACCGCCTGCTGATCGATGCGGCGATACCGGCCATCGATTACCTGGCCGAACGTCAGGGCAAGGAAGGACTGATCATCCTCGCCAATTCCGATGCCACCATCCTCGCCGTCGAAGGGCGTGCCGACCGGCTCAAGGGCAGCGGTCTGCAGGACATCACCCTCGGTGCCTGCTGGAGCGAAGCCGCCCGTGGCACCAACGCCCTCGGTACGGCGCTGGTCGAAGCGCGGCCCACCCTGATTGATTGCGGCGAGCATTACCTCGACCGCCTCACCGATTTTTCCTGCACCTCGGTGCCGATCCATTGTCCTCAGGGCGAGATTCTCGGCGTCCTCGACCTGACCCGCGAAGGCCCTCTCGGCCGCGTCCACGACAGCACGGCGCTGCTGAGCATGGCGGTCAGCCAGATCGAGAGCCGGGTGTTCAACAACAGTTTTCCCGATCAGATTGTCCTCGCCTTTCACAGTCGCCGACAGTATCTGGAGTCACCGTGGCAAGGTCTGCTGGCGGTCAGTCTCGGCGGGCAGATTCTGGCGGTCAGTGCCCAGGCCTGTCAGTTGCTGCGGGCCGAGCGTTCGGCGCTGGTCGGCAAACGTTGCGAAGACTTTCTCGGAGTCGATGGCGTGCAATTGCTGACCCGTTTGCAACAGGGCGGCGTCGGCAGTGTGCAGACTGCCAAGGGCGAATTTTTCTACAAGACCCTGCGGGCCCCGGCGCGCTCGGTCAACCTCGGCGGCCCGCCGCGCAGCGTCGTGAAAACCGCCAAGGCGCAACCGGATCTGGAAGCACTGGCTGGCAACAACGTCCGCTATGCCCGTGCGCTGCGCATGGCCCGCCAAGGTCTGGCCAATGAATTGCCGGTGTTGCTGCTTGGCGAAACCGGCACCGGTAAAGAGGTGATCGCCCGCGCCCTGCACCTGGCCGGCAGCCGTAGCGACAAGCCTTTTGTGGCCGTGAATTGCGCGGCGATTCCCGAAGGCCTCATCGAGTCGGAACTGTTCGGCTATCGCGAAGGTGCGTTCACCGGATCGCGTCGGGGCGGCATGATCGGGCGCCTGCAACAGGCCCACGGCGGCACCTTGTTCCTCGATGAAATCGGCGACATGCCGCTGGCCTTGCAGGCGCGTTTGCTGCGCGTTTTGCAGGATCGTAAGGTCGCGCCGCTGGGTGCCGGGGAAGAGCAGGACATCGACGTCGCGCTGATCTGCGCCACCCACCGCGACCTCAAGCGTCAGGTCGAAGACAAGCAATTTCGCGAGGACCTGTTCTACCGGGTCAACGGCATCAGCGTGATGCTCCCGGCCCTGCGTGAGCGCGATGACTTCGCCGCGCTGGTCACTCGTCTGTTGGGCAAACTCGACGCACCGAACGCTGCGCTGCACGACGACCTCAATCGCCTGCTCGCGGGTTATCACTGGCCGGGCAACATCCGCCAACTGGAAATGGTCTTGCGCACCGCTTTGGCCATGCGCGAACCCGGTGAAACGGTGCTGACCCTCGATCATCTTCCCGACAGCATGCTCGACGAACTCTGCGCCACCGAGAAACCCCAGACCGGCAGCATTCGCGAAAACGAACTGGAGATGATCCGCCAGTCCCTCGATTCCCATCAGGGCAACGTCTCGGCCGCCGCCGATGCCCTTGGCATCAGCCGCGCGACCCTGTACCGCAAACTGAAACAGTTGCGCTCGTGATGCAGCGCCTGTTTGTAAGGCTGATCGACAGCTCGAACCCCGCCGCGCTGCAAGCGGCGTTGCGCTGGTTGTACGGTTTCGTGCGGCCGCAGCGGTTGGCGATTGCCGGCCTGCTCGGTCTATCGGTGTGCGCGTCGCTGCTGGTGCTGGTGCAGCCTTGGCTGGTCAAGCTGCTGATCGACGATGGATTGCTGGCGCGCAACTTCTCGATGCTGGTAATGATCGCGGTGCTGATGATCATCGCCGGCCTGCTCGGCACGGCGTTGTCGGGGATCAATCGCTATCTGCACACGCGACTGTCCGGGCGGATTCTGTTTGCCCTGCGCGATGACCTTTACCGGCATCTGCAAAAACTGTCGCCAAGTTTTTACGGGCAGCGGCGGATCGGCGATCTGATGTCGCGGCTCGACGGCGATGTGGCGGAGATTCAGCGCTTCGCCGTGGACTCGTTGTTCTCGGCAGTATCGAGTGTGATTGGTCTTGTGGTCGCGATCGCGATGTTGTTCACCCTGTCGTGGAAACTGTCATTGCTGGCGCTGGTGCTGATTCCGCTCGATGTGCTGTGGCTGCGCTGGATGCGGCGCAAGGTCGAGCGCGACGTGCGGCAATTGCGCGAGCGTTCGGCGGACATGTCGTCGTTCATGGTCGAGACCCTGCCGGTGATGAAATTCATCCAGTCCGCCGGCCAGCAGCAGCGTGAAGCGCGGCGCCTGGAAAACCTCGGGCAGGGTTACATGAACCAGTTGCTGCGCCTGCAAGTCACCGAGTTTTTTACCCAGGCCGTGCCCGGCACGTTGACGTCGCTGTCCCGCGCCTGCGCATTTTTGATCGGCGGGTATTGGGTGGTGCAGGGCACTTGGCAACTCGGTGCGCTGATCGCGTTTTCCACCTACCTGGGGATGGCGGTCGGGCCAGTGCAGAGCCTCTTGGGTTTGTACGTGGCGATCCAGCGCATGACCGTCAGCCTCGGCCGGGTCATGGAGTTGCGAGGCGAAGAGCCCACGGTGTTTTCACCACCCACACCAAAACCGTTTCCGACTTCGGGCGAGCTGCGTTTTGACGCGGTGCACTTCAGTCATCCGGGCCGCCAAAGTACGTTGAGCGGCATCGAGGCGACGATTCCCTACGGTTTGAAAGTCGCCTTGAGCGGCGGATCCGGCGTCGGCAAATCAACGCTGATCGACCTGCTGCAACGGCATCACGACCCGCAATCCGGGCGAGTGCTGATCGGTGAAGTGGATCTGCGTGAACTGGAGCTGTTCGAACTGCGTCGGCGCATCGCCGTGGTCAGTCAGGACATCGTGCTGTTTCGCGGCAGCCTCGCCGACAACCTGGCTTACGCGGTGCCGGACGCCAGCCGCGAGGCCATCGCCGAGGTCGCACGGCTGGCGCAACTCGATAGCCTGATCGCGTCGTTGCCCGAAGGCCTCGACAGCCCGTTGGGCGAGCGCGGCCAGCAGTTGTCCGGCGGGCAGAAACAGCGCATCGCGATTGCCCGGGCGCTGTTGCAGGATCCGTTGATTCTGGTGCTCGACGAAGCCACGTCGGCCGTCGACGAAGCGACCGAGCGCGAGGTGATCGAAGCCATCGACCGACTGTTTACCGGGCGCACACGGATTCTGATCAGCCATCGTCCGTCGACCCTGGCCGATGCCGATCTGCGCTTTGAATTGCTCGACGGTGTGCTCATTTCGAAAACGGTGCTGCATGAAGCCTGAGTTGCGTATCGGTGTGGTCGACAGCGGACACTCGGCGGCGCAACGGGTGCAGGTGCTTGCCGGGAGGCGTTTCTCGTTGCTGGAGGACGGCTTGGCCGAATCGGATCTGCGTGACGATCCTCTCGGCCATGGCAGCGCGGTGATCGAGGCGATCAGCCGCCGCGCGCCGGCCGCGCAGATTTGTGTGGCTCAGGTGTTCGATCAGCGCGGTGTCACCAGCGCTTTGCAGATTTCAGCGGCCATCGATTGGCTGGTGGCGCAGGACGTACGGCTGATCAATCTGAGCCTTGGTTTGCGCCAGGATCGCAGCCTGTTGCGCGAAGCCTGCGCGGCGGCGGTGGCCCGTGGTGTGTTGCTGTGTGCGTCGAGCCCTGCGCAGGGCGCGGCGGTGTTTCCGGCCAGTTATCCGCAGGTGCTGCGGGTGACCGGCGATGCCCGTTGTACCGATGAGCAATGGTCGTGGCTCGACAGTGCGCAGGCGGATTTTTCCGCGTGTGTTCGTGGCACTTATCCGGGGCAGTCCGGGGCCAGTCTGGGGTGTGCAGCGTTGAGCGGTCACATTGCTGCTTATCTGCTGGAGCAACCTCAAGCGAGCAACGCTGAAGTCATCGATTGGCTGAAACAGCACGCTCGTTATCGTGGCCCGGAACGGCGTTTCGGCCCATGACTGCGATCCTGATTCTCGGTGCCGGCCCGGCCGGTGCGGCGGTGGCGTTGGGGCTGCGACGGTTGGGTTATGCCGTGACACTGGTCAGCGAATGGCGGCGGTTTGCGGCGCTCGAAGGCGTGTCGCAGCGGGTGCTGGAGGCGCTGCGCGGTGCCGGGTTGAATCACGCGTTGGCGAATGCCACGTTGCCGTCCCAGCGACAGGTTGAGTGGAACGGCCAGCGGCATGCGCAGAACATCGAGTTTCTACTGGATCGTCCGACCTTCGATCGCGGCTTGCGTGAAGATTTGCGGTTGGCCGGGGTCGAGGTGATTGAAGGGCGAATCCTGAATGTTCAGTCCTCAGTGGACGGGCATCAGGTCGAGCTTGATGGCGGCCAGATGCTGACAGCTGATTTTCTGGTGGAGGCCCGGGGGCGACAGGCGCCGGCGTCCGGCAAAGGTCTGCGGGGGCCAGAGACGGTCAGCCTGCTCAATCGCTGGCAAGGCGCGCCGGGTGTGACTGCCAGCGCCGTGGAAAGCCTCGAGGACGGTTGGGCGTGGATGGCTCGACGGGACGACGGCCAGTGTTATTGGCAATGGACCGTGGACGTGGCCAGTGCCGGGTTGCCGGGCAAGGCGCAGTTGTTCGATCACTGCCGTGCGCGGCGGCAGGCCTCGGATTTTGCTCAGGCGTTCTTTGCCGGCGGGCAGGAATCGGAGTTGCAACTGCACGCTCGCAGCAGCACGGCGATTCTGGCGCCGCAGGTCTGTGGCGATAACTGGATTCGTGTCGGTGATGCGGCGATGGCGGTGGACCCGCTGTCCGGCAACGGGATTTTTCAGTCGCTGTCCTCGGCGTTGCAGGCGCCGGTGGTGATCAATACGCTGTTGCGCAAACCTGAGCGGGCGGCGCTGGCGCAGCGTTTTCACCGTCAGCGAGTCGAGCAGCTGTTCTTACGATTTGCGCGAATTGGCCGGGACTTTTACGCCGACGAACAGCGTTGGCTCGATCAGCCATTCTGGCAGGCGCGGCGGCATTGGCCCGATACCGAGGTGGCACATGCGGCGGCGGAATTTGCCGCGCTGCGCATCGAGCGGATGCCGGTGTTGCGTGACGGGCTTGTTGATGAAGCCGAGGTGGTGATCACGGCAGATCAGCCGCTGGGGATCTGGCATGTGCAAGGCGTGGAGTTGGCAGCGGTGGTGCGGCGGTTGCGCGATGAACCGGCGGATCGGGTGTTGGCGGGGTTGAGTGAAGAGCAGGGACGGGTGATCCGCGGGTGGTTGTTGAGTCAGGGATATCGGCCCTCACCCTAACCCTCTCCCAGTGGGAGAGGGGACCGATCCGGGGATCTTGAGAAGTACGCCGACCTGAAAAAACTTTACCGAATCCATAATCGACACGGTTTGTCAGGTCGATGTATAGCTTAAGACAACAAGGTCGGCCCCCTCTCCCTCCGGGAGAGGGCTGGGGTGAGGGTGGGCTTTTGATTCTGATTTTCTACAGTTTGATCAACACCGACTTCAACTCGGTGTAATGCTCGATCGCCGCATACCCCATCTCGCGTCCGACGCCGGACATCTTGTATCCACCAAACGGCAACGCCGGATCCAGCGCACTGTGGCAGTTGACCCACACCGATCCCGACTTGATCCGCGGAATCATCCGGTGCACCGCCGCCAGATCATTCGACCAGATACTCGCGCCCAAGCCGTAAGGGCTGTCATTGGCCATGCGCAGCGCATCGGCCTCGTCATCGAACGGAATGGCCACCAGCACCGGCCCGAAGATCTCTTCCTGGACCAGCGAATGCTGCTGATCGACATCGACAATCACCGTCGGTTCGACGAAGAACCCCGGCCCGAACTGCTCGCCGCCGCAGGCGATGGTCGCGCCGCTTTCCCGGCCCATTTCGATGTAGCGATAAACCCGCTCCTGCTGGCGCGCGGAAATCAGCGGGCCCATCTCCACGCTCGGGTCGAGGCCGTTGCCGAGTTTCATGGCGTTGGCGATGTCGCTGATGTCGGCCACCACATTGTCGAAATGTTTGCGCTGCACATACAGCCTGGAGCCTGCGCAGCAGACCTGGCCCTGGTTGAAGAAAATCGCACTGGCCGCACCGGCTGCAGCGGTTTTCAGGTCGGCGTCGGCCATGACGATGGTCGGTGATTTGCCGCCCAGCTCCAGGGTGACCCGGGTCATCGAGTCCATGGCGATCTTGCCGATCTGCTTGCCGACGGCGGTGGAGCCGGTGAAGGTCAGCTTGTCGACCAGCGGGTTGTGGGTCAGGGCGGAACCGGCGGTGATGCCGGTGCCGGTGACCACGTTGAACACACCTTCGGGGTAACCCGCCTCCAACACCAGCTCCGCCAGTTTCAGCGCGGTCAGCGGGGTTTCGTCGGCAGGCTTGAGTACCACGGTGCAACCGGTGGCCAGCGCCGGGCCGAGTTTCCAGCAGGCCAGCAGCAACGGGAAGTTCCAGGCGACGATGGCGCCGACCACGCCCACCGCTTCGCGGCGGATGAAACTGTGGAACTGATCGCCGGGCATCAGCGGCAGCGACACCTCGACGCTGGAGCCTTCGATCTTGGTGGCCCAACCGGCCATGTAGCGCAGGAAGTCGATGGCCAGTTGCACATCCATCACTTGCGCCACCGCCGCACTCTTGCCGTTGTTCAGGCATTCGAGTTGTGCCAGCTGTTCGGCGTCGCGCTGCATGAGGTCGGCGAGTTTCCACAACAGGTTCTGCCGTTCACGCGGACGGGTGCGACTCCAGGCGGAATCATCGAAAGCCTGACGAGCGGCGAGCACCGCACGATCGACATCTTCCGGCGTGGCGCGAGGCACCACACACAGCACTTCGCCGGTGGCCGGGTTGTGCAGCGGCATGGTCTGGCCGTCGGCGGCTTCGACCCAGTCGCCGCCGATCAACATGCGCGGCGGGCGCTGGATAAAGGCCGAGGTGGCAGGGAGCAGATAGGGCAGGGGCATGGCGAAACCTCTTGTTGTTCGATGGGATCCAGAGGGGCTTTCGCAATGGTTGTGCCAAATGCTCGAAGGTCGCGCGCAGCCCCATTGCATGGGCTGATGGGGACAGCGATTGAGTGGCAATGGGCGTGAATTTGTCTCAAAACGCGACAGTCATTGAGATGCAGGATACGTGTCCTACAAAGCCAATGCCGCTGCGACGGGGCCTGGGCGAATTCGTGCCGTTTCAGGGGTAGGAAAAGTCGCGCGTCTGACAGTTTTTACCGACTGGTGGAGGCATGAGGTACGAGCTAAGTTGCTTTGTGAATAGGGTTTTCTTGCCATGGACTTGGCGGGTCAGTGTCTTAACAAGGATGTCGATGAACAACTTAACCATTCGATGGCTAACCAATTTTACGATGGGCGTGGGGACTGGATTTCTGGTGACGGGGATTGCGGCGCTGTTGATCGGCGACCTGACCGATGTCGATACGATTCGGGCAGGTGCCTGGATGGCTTCAACCAGTTTTTTCGTAATCGTTACCTCATTCGGTGTTGCCATGATGGAGGGGAAATGATGGCGGCTTTAATTGTGGGGCTGTGGTGTATGGGTGTCAGTTTGCTGCTCGCGTATGGGTATCACCGGGATCGTCGAATTCAAGCGGCCCAGCGTGATTCCGCGGCATTGGCAGCCAAGGCCGGCGCCCACTGTGAATGCTCGATGGTTTGCAACCATTGTGGGCGTTACAAGGTTCACCCGGACAACTCTGTTCGCTAGGCGCGGATAAAACAGACAATACAAGAGCCCCGTCATTGGCGGGGCTTGTTTTCGTGTGGGTTCGACAGGCGTCACTCTTCTGGAGATTTTTCATGGGGGATGCTGTCAGCTCCGGGTCATCTGTCGCGCGACGCAATGTCGCTGATGCCGCAACAACTATGCTTGTCTCAGACTGCAACAGCTGTCGCGAAATTGGACGCCGGCAAGCACCGTCGGCACCGCCACTTCGCCTTGATCTTCACGTAACTGCTTGATTGAAAAGCTTATCGGCAAGCTGGCACGCTCCGTGTATTGCTCACAGCAGACGTTTCGCTTGCCTCCGTTCGTGCATCGCCACGAACGGCAGAAACCATAAAAACGATAAGCCACAAAAATAAGAAAGCACCGTGCGAGGTTCGACGTTGATGAAGAGAAAACTCCGATCAGGCATGAGCGCCAGCCTGCTGGCCGTGGCCGCATGCGTAGCCCTGCATTCGCCCCACAGCCTGGCAGCCCGCGACGCCCAGACCATCCTCAAGGAAACCTGCCAGGGCTGTCACACCCCTGAAGCAGGCGACCAGTTGAGCCGCATCAGCCACCAGCGCAAGACCCCGGAAGGCTGGCTGATGAGCATTGCCCGGATGCAGACGATGCACGGTTTGCAGATCAGTGATGAAGACCGCCGGACACTGGTCAAATACCTGGCCGATACCCAGGGGCTGGCGCCAAGTGAAACCGATGGTGTGCGTTACGCGCTGGAACGCCGGCTGAACACCGTCGAACAGTTCGACGAGAAAACCGCGCAGATGTGCGGCCGTTGCCACTCCGGTGCGCGGATCGCCCTGCAACGGCGTCCGGCCCAGGAATGGGAGCGCCTGGTGAATTTCCACCTCGGCCAATGGCCGTCGCTGGAATATCAGGCGCTGGCCCGTGATCGCGACTGGTTCGATATCGCCCGCAAGGAAATGGTCCCGCTGCTGGCCAAGCGTTATCCGCTGGATAACCCGGCGTGGCAGGCCTGGATCAAAACCAGACCGAAAGCCGAGGCGCTGATCGGCGACTGGAGTTTCAGCGGCCACCTGCCGGGCAAGGGCGAACTGGCGGGCATCATGACTGTGACAGCCGATGGCAGCGACACCTTCAAGGTCGCCGTCAAAGGTCAGTACGCCGATGGCAGCCCGTTCAACGGCGATGGCAGTGCGATTCTCTACAGCGGCTACGAATGGCGCGGCAACGTCACGGTTGACGGCGTGACCATGCGTCAGGTGTTCGCCGCCCAAGGCAACGCCATGCAGGGCCGGATGTTCGAGGCCGAACACGATGAGCGCGGCCTGGACTTCGTTGCCGCCAAACAGGGTTCCCAGCGCTTGCTGGCGGTGCAGCCGGGTTATGTGAAGGCCGGCAGCGAAACCGAAGTGACGTTGGTTGGCAGCGGTCTCAGCGGCAAACCGGACTTCGGCAAAGGCGTGGACGTAGTCGAAGTGGTCGAGCAGAACGCCGACCGGATCAAGGTCAAAGTCAAGGCCACGGCCAATGCCCAGCCGGGTCTGCGCGCGGTCAGCGTCGGCAGTTTGAAAGGTCCGAGCCTGTCGGTGTACAGCACGATCGCTTCGGTCAAAGTGGTGCCGGAATTCTCGGTGGCGCGGATCGGCGAAGGTGGCGGGTCCACGCCGAAAGTCCAAGGCCGCTTCGATGCCGAAGCCTGGGGCAAGGGTGCCGACGGTAAGCCATATCGCATCGGTGTGTTCCCGGCGCAATGGAAGGTCGAGGCCTTCGACGAGCGCGCCAAAGAGGATGAAGACGTCAAGTTCGCCGGCACCATGCAGGCCGACGCCGGCGTGTTCACCCCGGGCGATGCCGGGCCGAATCCGGCACGCAAAATGTCCACCAACAATGCCGGAAACCTCAAGGTGATTGCCGCCGTCGACGACGCCGGGAAATCCCTGACCGGCGAAGGCCACCTGATCGTTACCGTGCAACGCTGGAACAATCCACCCATTCCCTGATGTTGAAACGTGAGTTGAGCTGAGCGACAGCGATTCAGACACTTTTCGGAATGACCGCAAGTCCCGCCAGGCGGGGCTTGCACAGGAGGTTTGCAATGGGCGCTATCTTGAATCTGGTCGAACGTAACCTGCACGAAGTGCACGTCGATGCCGACCGCATGCTGTTCCATATCCCCAGCAGTTCGCTGTTCGCCAGCGATGAACTGACCGGCACCATCATTGATGCGTTGCGCGGGCCCGGCTGCTCCTCGGAAGACCTGATCCAGCGCCTCGGCGCGCGGTTCAACGGCGAGGAAATCAACGAGACCCTGCGCGAGCTGATCTCGCTGGAACTGGTCAGCGATGGCTCGCCGCTGACCCCGGACATCGCGGTCAAACGCGTCGAGCGCACCGCGATCAACACCGTGGTGCTCAACGTCAACACCGGCTGCAACCTGAGCTGTACCTACTGCTACAAGGAAGACCTCGACAAGCCGTCCGCCGGCAAGAAAATGGACGTCGAAACCGCCATCGCTTCAGTGGAAATGCTGTTGCGTGAATCCCCCGACGAAGAGCGCTTCACCGTGGTGTTTTTCGGCGGTGAGCCGCTGAGCAATCGCAAGCTGATCGAATACATGGTCGACTACTGTGAGAAGCGGTTTGCCGAGGCCGGCAAGTTCGTCGAATTCGTGATGACCACCAACGCCACGCTGCTCACCGAAGAAACCGTGGACTATCTGAATGCCCACCGCTTCGGGCTGTCAGTGAGCATCGACGGGCCGAAAACCGTGCACGACCGCAACCGCATCACCGTGGGCGGGCAGGGCACCTATGACGTGGTGCGGCGCAAGGCCGAAATGCTGCTCTCGCGTTACAACAGCCGGCCGGTCGGCGCACGCGTGACATTGACTACCGGCGTCACCGACGTTGAAACCATCTGGGATCACCTGTTCAACGAACTGGGTTTTGCCGAGGTTGGATTTGCTCCGGTGACCTCCGGCGATATCAGCAGCTTCAACCTCGGCAGCGAAGAGCTGATCGAAGTCTTCGCCAGCATGAAGCGCCTGGGCCGGCGTTATCTGGAAGCCGCGCTGGAGCACCGCAATATCGGTTTTTCCAATCTGCATCAGTTGATCACCGACATCCACGAAGGCCACAAAAAAGCCCTGCCGTGCGGTGCCGGGCTGAAGATGCTGGCGGTTGATCACAAGGGCGAACTGAACCTGTGCCATCGCTTCACCGGCTCATCGCTTCCGACCTTCGGCAACGTCCACAGCGGCGTGAAACAGGTCGAGTTGAACGACTTCCTGTCCCAGCGCCTGGACCGCACCAACACCGGTTGCCACGATTGTCAGATCCGCAACCTGTGCTCCGGCGGCTGCTACCACGAGAGCTACGCCCGCTACGGCGACCCGGCCCACCCGACTTATCACTACTGCGAACTGATGCGTGACTGGGTCGACTTCGGCATCGAGGTCTACACCCGGATCATGGCCAACAACCCTGGGTTCATCAGCAGCTACATCACTCCGCGCAAGGCTCACTGATATGAAACATCTCAAGGCAATCAATAACAAAGCGTTGAAGCTGGATCAGGCTGCGGATGAGAACCGCATCGAAGAGGTGGTGGCGATGAGTTCGGTCGCCGGCTGTGCCTCGACCACCGACCCGGGTTGGGAAATCGATGCGTTTGGCGGGGTGTCGTCGCTGTGCCAGCCGATGGAAGCCGACCTCTACGGTTGCTCGGATCCGTGCTGGTGGCCGGCCCAGGTGCCGGACATGATGAGCACCTACCCGGACTGGAACAAGGATGCCCAGGCGTCCAACGACAACTGGCGCAACCTCGGCACTGTCTTCCCGAAAGACAAGTGATCCATAAGAAGAAGGATTCCAGCATGCACAACTTCAAAGCCTGCGGCCTTGCCGCACTCGCGGTGCTGAGCGCCTGTTCGCTCCCGGTTCTGGCCGATGAAAACACCGCGCTGCAAGACGGTCACGAGTACATGTTGACCACCAATTACCCGAATAACCTGCACGTCATCGACCTGGCAACCGACACTCTGTACAAGACTTGCAAGATGCCTGACGCCTTCGGCCCCGGTACCGTGCAGCTGTCGCCGGATCGCAAGACCGCCTATGTGCTGAACAACCATTACGCCGATGTTTATGGTGTCGAACTGGACAGCTGCAAGCAGGTATTCCACGCCAGCATTACTCAGCAGCCGGGGGAGAAAGCGCGGTCGATGTTTGCCTTCACTGTCAGCCATGACGGAAAGGAGCTGTACACCATCGCCAATCCGACGCTGATGCTCAACGACCGCTACGAGGTCAAACAACCGCGCCTGGACGTCTACGCCACCGACGCCGGAATGAATGCCAAACCGGTGCGCAGCTTCCCGGCGCCACGGCAGCTGACGATCATGCAGAGCGGCGATGATGGCACGCTGTATGTGGCAGGCGCTGACGTGTACAAGGTCGATGTGAAGAGCGGCAAGTTCGACGTGCTGATTCCCAGCCGCCACTGGAAACGCACGAATTACAGCGCGCCGGACGTGCTCTATGTGTGGAACCAGCAGACTTACCGCCACGACTTCTCGCTGCTGTACACGACGGCGAAGTTCAAGGACAAGAAGCAGGATCCGGCGACCGCCGAGCCGCTTTATGGTCTGTTCAGCGTCGACCTGAAAACCGGCAAGACCGAAACCACCGACTTCGGGCCGCTGACCGAGATCTACTTCAGCGGCATGCGCTCGCCGAAGGATCCGAACCTGATGTTCGGCGTGCTCAATCGTCTGGCCAAGTACGACATCAAACAGAAGAAGCTGATTCAGGCCGCCACGCTGGACCATTCCTACTACTGCATTTCCTTCAACAAGGACGGCAGCAAGATCTACCTGGCCGGGACGTTCAACGACGTGGCGATTTTTGATGCCGAAACCATGAAGCAGACCGGCAGCATCAAGTTGCCGGGTGGGGATATGGCGATTACCACGGCGCAGGTTTTTGTTCGGTAATTAGTGGCGTCAGGGATGGCGCCTTCGCGAGCAAGCCCGCTCCCACATTTGAAATGCGGTTCAAATGCG
>NZ_JBSVWF010000077.1:0-23985 GCF_054071635.1 Pseudomonas sp. SDO52101_S400
AACGGATTTGAAAACCGTCCACCATGTCTCCGAACATGTGTCCACCATGTCTCCGAACATGTGTCCACCATGTCTCCGGTACATACACAGGGAGAGGGCTAGGGTGAGGGTGTGCTTTTAGCCTTTCATCCCCAACCGCTTCGCCATCCTGCCCAGATTCGCCCGATCCAACCCCAGCTCACGCGCCGCACTGGCCCAGTTATCCCGATTACGCTCAAGTGCAGCACTGATCAATTGCCGCTGATACTGCTCGGTGGCTGCACGCAGATCCCCGCTGATCAATGGCAGGGGGGCGGTCGTTTCGGACGGCACCGGCGAGTTATCCACAACCTCGCGCGGCAGGTCGAGATCCATGGCGCTCAGGCTGAGAATCTTCGGCCGTACCTTGCAGTTGCCCAGCGCTTTCAGCGCGCTGCGGCCGATCAGGTGTTCCAGTTCCCGTACGTTGCCCGGCCAAGTGTAGGCAAGCAGCGCTTCCTGCGCGTCGCTGTTCAGGCGCAGGCTGTTGAGGCCCATGCGCGAACGGTTCTGCTCCAGGAAGTAACCGCTGAGCAGCAGCACATCGCGGCCCCGGTCACGCAGCGCCGGCACCCGCAACGGGTACACGCTGAGGCGATGGTAGAAGTCGGCGCGGTAGCGGCCGCTGCGCACTTCTTCGGCCAGGTCGCGGTTGGTCGCGGCGATCAGGCGTACGTCGACTTGATGCTCCTTGTCCGACCCCAGACGCTGCAACTGGCCGCTCTGCAATACCCGCAGCAGCTTGGCCTGGACGGTCAGCGACAACTCGCCGACTTCATCGAGAAACAGCGTGCCGCCATTGGCCAGCTCGAACTTGCCGCGCCGGTCGCTGGTGGCGCCGGTGAAGGCGCCGCGCACGTGGCCGAACAGTTCGCTTTCCACCAGGGTGTCCGGCAGGGCCGCGCAGTTGAGGCTGATGATCGGTTTGTCGGCACGCTTGGAGGCGGCGTGGATCGCCTGGGCTACCAGTTCCTTGCCGACCCCGGTTTCCCCGGTGATCAGCACGGTGAGGTCGCTGCCGCCGACCAGGTTGATCTCTTCCACCAATCGTTTATGAGCCTTGCTCTGGCCGATCATTTCGCGGTTCTGCTGGCCGCTGGCCTGGCGATAGACCTCGGCGCGCTGGTGTTCGTCTTCGGCCCGGATCGCCAGGCGTTCGATGCGTTCGGCGGCGTTGACCGTGGCCGATGCCAGGCTGGCAAAGGCTTGCAAAGCGTCGAGTTCGATCGGTTCGAATCGCTCCGGATCGAGCGCGTCGAGAGTGATCAGGCCCCAGAGTTTTTCATCGACGAACAGCGGGCAGCCGAGGCAGTCGTGGACTTCCAGGTGTTCGTCGAGGCCGTCGACCAGTCCGTCGTACGGATCGGGCAGATCGCTGTCGGCGGCGAAACGGGTCGGCCCTTCACCGGCCAGCAGCACTTCAAAGCGCGGATGCTCGCTGACCTTGAAGCGTCGACCAAGGGTGTCGGTGCTCAGCCCATCCACCGCCAATGGCACCAGCCACTCGCCAT
The DNA here is from genome assembly GCF_054071635.1 of Pseudomonas sp. SDO52101_S400. Lineage (NCBI taxonomy): Bacteria > Pseudomonadati > Pseudomonadota > Gammaproteobacteria > Pseudomonadales > Pseudomonadaceae > Pseudomonas > Pseudomonas sp. SDO52101_S400. The sequence goes on from NZ_JBSVWF010000077.1 coordinate 1,530, forward strand.
CGAGGCGCAGCAGCGCAGCGGCATCGCACGGCAGCAGGGCGCGCATGGCTTCGAGCAGGCGTCGGTAGCGCTCGCCTTCGGGCAGTTCGCGGGACAGGTCGGAAACCAGCGGGAGCAGGGCGGTGAGCAGGGATTTGGCGGACATAGGCCTGTAGTCAAAGAGACGCGTTGTAGTCGAAGCGACTATAGAGGTGCTTGTGTCGATCTGACTACATAATTTTCAAGATATTGATTTATATACATAAATTAGTTGGCACGATTACTGGAATGGATAAGGCACTTTTAGAGAAAGCTCAGGAGTCACCCTTATGCTTAGCGTTCAGGATCGTGCCATCGTCAAATCCACTGTGCCTCTGCTGGAAAGTGGCGGTGAAGCGCTGATCACCCATTTCTACCGCATGATGCTCTCCGAGTACCCGCAAGTCCGCCCGCTGTTCAACCAGGCCCACCAGGCCAGCGGTGATCAGCCGCGTGCATTGGCCAACGGTGTGTTGATGTACGCCCGCCACATCGATCAGCTCGACCAGTTGGGCGATCTGGTGGCCAAGATCATCAACAAGCACGTGGCGTTGCAGATTCTGCCGGAACACTACCCGATCGTTGGCACCTGCCTGCTGCGCGCGATTTCAGAAGTGCTCGGCGAAGAAATCGCCACCCCGGAAGTGATGAGTGCCTGGGGTGCCGCCTATGGCCAGTTGGCGGACATTCTGATCGGTGCCGAAACCGCCATCTATGACCAGAAGGAACAAGCCGTCGGCGGCTGGCGCGGGGCGCGGGAGTTCATCGTCGCGGCCAGGGTCGAGGAGAGCGCGGAAATCATTTCGTTCTACTTCGAGCCAGCGGACAAAGGCCCGATCCTCGCGGCCGAGCCGGGGCAGTACATCGGCATGAAGCTGGTGCTCGACGGCGAAGAAATCCGCCGCAATTATTCGCTGTCGGCCCTGCCCAACAAAGGCCAGTATCGCATCAGCGTCAAGCGCGAACCCGGTGGTCGTGCTTCCAATCACCTGCACGATCAACTGCATGTCGGTGCCAGCATCCAGCTGTTCCCGCCATCGGGCGAATTCACCCTGACTGCAAGCGACAAACCGCTGGTGCTGATCAGTGGCGGCGTCGGTATCACTCCGACTCTCGCCATGCTGGAAGCGGCGCTGGAAACCGAGCGTCCGGTGCATTTCATTCACTGCGCGCGCAACGGCAGCGTGCATGCGTTCCGTGACTGGATCGACGGGCTGGCCGAGCGTCATCCGCAGCTCAAGCGCTTCTATTGCTACGCCGAAGATGACGGCGTGAGCCCGGCGGCGGACAAGGTTGGCCTGCTGAGCCAGGAACAACTGGGCGAGTGGCTGCCGGCGGAGCGTGATGTGGACGCCTACTTCCTTGGGCCGAAAGGTTTCATGGGGGCGATCAAGCGTCACCTGAAGGCGCTGGGCGTGCCTGAGAAGCAAAGCCGGTATGAGTTCTTCGGGCCGGCTGCGGCTCTGGAGTAATCCAGGACCGAGTCGCCTCTATCGCGGGCAAGCCCGCTCCCACAGGTTTGGTGTCGTTCACAGATTGTGCATATGAGACCGATCCTGTGGGAGCTGGCTTGCCAGCGATTGGCCGTTACGCGGACTTGATTCTTAAATTCTGTTTAAAGGTTAATCGTTTCTTAACCGGTTTATCGTTTATTCCCCGATGCTGATGATAGGCGCTCGTTCGTTTACATGATCAGGATCGCCCCCATGTCGCACTTCGCTTCCTCTCGCCGTTTCAGCCTGGCCACTTTGGGCCTGTCGGTTGCCTTGTTGTCCAGCCCGTTCGCCTTTGCCGAATCCGCGTTGATCCAGCCGCAGACCCTGATCGTCGATCAGAGCCTGCCAAAGGCGCAGCGTGAAGCGATGGAACTGGCGGCGCGGCGTTATGGCAGTTTCTGGAACACTGGCGAAGAGGCGTTGGCCACCGCAGCCTTGTCGCCGCAGTTTGTCGACAAGACCCCGCCGGAAGGCCGGGTTCAAGGGCCGACGGGACCACTGCTGGCGTCGAAGTTCTTTCGCACGGCGGTGCCGGACTTGAGCTGCGAGATCGAACAAATGATCGTCGCCGGTGACCGCGTGGTGGTGCATCTGCACTTTCGCGGGCATTTCACCGGTACGTTCAAGGCTCTCAAAGGGCAGGGGCAGCGTGTAGACTTCCGGGCAACCGATATCTATCAGATCGACAACGGTCGCATCGCGGCCAATTGGCATATCGAAGACAACATCAGTCTGATGGCGCAACTGCAAGCGCAGCCGCCGGCCAGCTGAACCATGGACATGAAAGGGAAACGCGATGAGCGAGGAAACGATTCGATTGGGACGTGAGCGACGCTTTCTGGTGCTGCTGGGCATCATCTGCCTGGCGCTGATCGGCGGCGCGCTGTACATGCAGATCGTGCTGGGCGAGGCGCCATGCCCGTTGTGCATCCTGCAGCGTTATGCATTGCTGTTGATCGCGCTGTTCGCGTTCATCGGCGCGGCCATGCGTACCCGCCGCAGCATCACCGTGTTCGAGGTACTGGTGGTGATCTGCGCGATTGCCGGGGCCGGTGTTGCCGGGCATCACGTGTACACCCAGTTCTACCCGGCGGTGAGCTGCGGTATCGATGTCCTGCAGCCGATCGTCGATGACCTGCCGCTGGCGAAAATCTTCCCGCTGGGCTTTCAGGTAGACGGTTTCTGCTCGACGCCGTACCCGCCGATCCTCGGCCTGTCGCTGGCGCAATGGGCGCTGGTGGCCTTCGTGCTGGTGGTGATTCTGGTGCCGCTGCTGACTTCGCGTAACCGAAAAGCACTGCGCTGAATCAACTTTTCGGCCCTTGCGCCGATAAAACAAACGCCCCGATTTGCGGTTCTGTAAATCGGGGCGTTTTGCATTTCAGGGTCTTTGTGAAAACACCGTGACGAACGGCAAGGGAGGGGGCGACAGGTGTGCGACATGTTGTCACACGCGCCGTGTCGCAGCTCGTTTCACAGGCACGGATTGGTGCGCTGTTACAAAAAAGGATTGGTCTGTTTCAGTGTTTGTCTGTTTTTGCACACGTGTGCCGGATCAGGCAGTTTTAACAGACGCTGACACATGGCCAAAAGCCTTGGGGTATCGGGCTTTGCGCGGATCGCGAGGTAAGAAAAAGCTTTCGGAGCTGTCTGAACTGAGGCCGATAGACCTACATTTTTTGGTGTTTTTGTTGAGAATCGATTTCGATAACATGCGGAACTTTTGCAAAAATGGTGATGGATTGTTGCTCGAACGGATAAAAATTATTTCGGGATAAGACATGGTGTATAGGGCGCTACCTATCTACAATCGCCCGCACTGAATTCCCGGCACTGTTCAGCCTTTATAAGGAACTGAGCAGGAAGTCGGGTGTCGAGCGGCCGAAAGGCTTGCGAGACACCCAGGTGTCGGTGCCTTCCAACTTTCCGCACCAAATGGAATTGGTCTGTAACAAGGCCTTTGACCACGAATTCGAATAAGAACTGACCGCTGTCCCAGGATTTGTCGAGCGTCTGACGCGCGACGGGCGGCCCTTATTCAATCCAAAGAAAATGCCAACCCTTGGCAGGGTGAAGTGTTGGCGATCAAAACCCAACTGCATTGCGCAAGCTGCTTTAGAGGTCGTGAGATGAGTAAAAACAGGTACCCCAGATTACTAGGCCTAGTGCCGCTGCTCGGCACGTTGTTGCTGGGAGGCTGCAACATGACCTTGCTCAATCCAACGGGCCAGGTCGGCCTGGAACAGCGCAACCTGATCATCACCGCCACGCTGCTGATGTTGTTGGTCGTTGTGCCGGTCATCATCATGACCTTCCTGTTTGCCTGGAAGTACCGCGCCTCCAACCAGAACGCTGTCTACACCCCGAAATGGTCGCACTCGACCAAGATCGAAGTGGCGGTCTGGACCATTCCGGTCCTGATCATCATCGCTCTGGGTTACATCACCTATAAGTCGACCCACGAGCTGGACCCGTATCGTCCGATCGAATCCGACGTCAAGCCAGTGACCATCGAAGTGGTCGCGCTGGACTGGAAATGGCTGTTCATCTACCCGGAACAAGGCATTGCCACGGTCAACAAAATCGTGTTCCCGGCGCACACGCCAGTCAACTTCCGGATCACCTCCGACGCCGTGATGAACTCGTTCTTCATCCCGGGCCTGGGCGGCCAGATCTACGCGATGGCGGGCATGACCACCAAGCTGCACCTGATCGCTGACCGCAACGCTGAAATGGACGGTATCTCCGCCAACTACAGCGGTGCCGGTTTCACCGGTATGAAATTCAAAGCGATCGCAACTTCTCAGGAAGATTTCGACGCCTGGGTAAGTGAAGTCAAAAAGGCACCTAAACAGCTTGAACCAGCTGAATACGCAGCCCTTGCCAAGCCAAGCCAGAACAATCCAGTCGAGCTCTACTCCTCTGTCACGCCGAACCTGTTCCAGACCATCGTCGACAAGTACGAAGGCATGAAACCGGGCAAGCCGCTGAAGCACGAGAAGAAAGAGAAAGAAGTGGCGGCAACGGATATGGACTCGAATTCGCATTCAGCTGCCGGGGCAGAGGAGTAAACGATGTTTGGTAAATTAAGTTGGGAAGCGATCCCTTTCCACGAGCCGATCGTGATGGTCACCATCTCGATGATCGCGCTCGGTGGTCTGGCGTTGTTCGCTGCAATCACCTACTTCAAGAAGTGGACTTACCTGTGGACCGAGTGGCTGACGTCGGTCGACCACAAGAAAATCGGTGTGATGTACATCATCGTTGCCATGGTCATGCTGCTGCGTGGCTTTGCCGACGCCATCATGATGCGTACCCAGTTGGCCATGGCCACCGAGGGTTCGCCTGGCTACCTGCCACCTGAACACTATGACCAGATCTTCACCGCTCACGGTGTGATCATGATCATCTTCATGGCGATGCCATTCTTCACCGGCCTGATGAACCTTGCAGTGCCGCTGCAGATCGGCGCCCGTGACGTTGCGTTCCCGTTCCTGAACTCCCTGAGCTTCTGGCTGCTGGTGTCCGGCGTCGTGCTGATCAACCTGTCCCTGGGCGTCGGCGAATTCGCCAAGACCGGCTGGGTTGCCTATCCACCGCTGTCGGGTCTGCAATACAGCCCTGGCGTGGGGATGGACTACTACATCTGGGCGCTACAGCTATCCGGTCTGGGTACAACGTTAACCGGGGTTAACTTCCTCGCGACCGTGCTGAAAATGCGTACCCCTGGCATGAAACTGATGGACATGCCGATCTTCACCTGGACCTGCACCTGGGCAAACGTTCTGATCGTGGCTTCGTTCCCGATCCTGACCGCTACCCTGGCACTGCTGACCCTTGACCGTTACATGGATTTCCACATTTTCACCAATGAACTTGGTGGCAATCCAATGATGTACGTCAACCTGTTCTGGGCATGGGGCCACCCTGAGGTTTACATCCTGATCCTGCCGGCATTCGGCATTTTCTCGGAAGTCATCTCGGCCTTCACCGGCAAGAAACTGTTCGGCCACCACTCGATGATCTACGCTTCGGGCGCGATCTCGGTACTGGGCTTCATGGTTTGGCTGCACCACTTCTTCACCATGGGTTCGGGTGCAAGCGTCAACGCCTTCTTCGGTCTGGCGACGATGCTGATTTCCATCCCGACGGGTGTGAAACTGTTCAACTGGCTGTTCACCATCTACCAGGGCCGTCTGCGCTTCACCAGCCAGGTTCTGTGGACCCTGGGCTTCATGGTGACCTTCGCCATCGGCGGCATGACCGGCGTACTGCTGGCCATCCCGGGTGCTGACTTCGTTCTGCACAACAGCCTGTTCGTGATCGCGCACTTCCACAACGTGATCATCGGCGGCGCGGTATTCGGCTACATCGCAGGTTTCGGCTTCTACTTCCCGAAAGCGTTCGGCTTCAAGCTGCACGAAGGCTGGGGTAAAGCAGCGTTCTGGTTCTGGATCTCCGGCTTCTTCGTCGCGTTCATGCCGCTCTATGCACTGGGCTTCATGGGCATGACCCGTCGTCTGAACGCCACCACCAACCCTGAGTGGGTACCGTACCTGTACGTTGCCATGTTCGGTGCGGTGATGATCGCTGTCGGTATCGCCTGCCAGCTGATCCAGCTGTACGTGTCGGTGCGTGACCGCAACAAGCCAGAAAACATGTGCGAACACGGTGATCCGTGGAATGCCCATACCCTGGAATGGTCGACCTCGTCGCCACCTCCGTTCTACAACTTCGCTGTACTGCCAAAAGCAGACTGCATCGATCCGTTCACCGAGGCCAAGGAAAACGGTACCGCGTACCAGGCTCCAGCCAAGTACGAACCGATCCACATGCCGAACAACACCGCCACTGGCGTGGTGATGGGCGCACTGCTGACCGTGTTCGGTTTCGCGATGATCTGGCACATCTGGTGGTTGGCGATCGCCAGCCTGGCCGGCACTGTCATCTACTTCGTGATCCACGCTGCACGTGACGACCAAGGCTACATGGTGCCGGTTGAAACGATCGAGCGCATCGAAGCCGAGCAGCACAAGCGTCTGGTAGCGGCCGGGAAGATCCCTGCTTCCGCGACCCGTGTTGAAACCAAGTTGGAACAGGCTTAAACAATGTCGAACTTAGTGACCAATGCTGGACACGCTCATGGTCATGACCATGGGCACGATGACCATCACCACGACTCGGGCGAGATGACCGTATACGGTTTCTGGCTCTACCTGATGACCGACTGCATTCTGTTTGCGTCGATCTTCGCGGTGTACGCGGTACTGGTAAATAACGTCGCCGGTGGCCCGTCGGGCCACGACATCTTCGAACTGCCATACGTGCTGGGCGAAACCGCTCTGCTGTTGTTCAGTTCGATCACCTACGGCTTCGCCATGCTGGCGTTGTACAAAGGTAAAAAGCAGCAGGTTCTGGGCTGGTTGTTCATGACCTTCCTGCTCGGCGCAGGCTTCATCGCCATGGAGATCAACGAGTTCCACCTGCTGATCTCCGAGGGCTTCGGTCCTAGCCGTTCGGGCTTCCTGTCGGCGTTCTTCACCCTGGTCGGTACCCACGGTCTGCACGTATCCGCAGGTCTGATCTGGATGGGCATCATGATGTACCAGGTCAACAAGCACGGCCTGACGGCGACCAACAAGACCCGTCTGAGCTGCCTGAGCCTGTTCTGGCACTTCCTGGACGTGGTGTGGATCTGCGTATTCACCGTTGTTTACCTGATGGGGACCCTGTAATGGCTAATGCACACTCCCATGACAGCCATGATGCTGGCCACGGCAGCGTAAAGTCGTACGCCATCGGCTTCATCCTGTCGGTGATCCTGACCGTCATTCCGTTTGGTCTGGTGATGTTCCCGACCTTGCCGAAGTCCACCACACTGGCAATCGTTCTGCTGTTCGCAGTGATCCAGGTGATCGTTCACCTGTATTACTTCCTGCACCTGGACCGTTCCGTGGCTCAGCGTAACAACGTGATCGCGTTCGTCTTTACGGCCATCGTGATCCTGCTGCTGGTCGGCCTGTCGCTGTGGATCATGTTCAGCATCCACACGTTCATGATGGCGAAGTGAGGTAGACCCGATGTCGCTCAAGCACTTTATCCAAATCACCAAACCGGGGATCATTTTCGGTAACGTGCTTTCTGTGGCAGGCGGGTTCTTCCTGGCCTCGAAAGGGCATGTAGATCTGGCGGTGTTCCTGGCCGCCATGATCGGCACTTCCCTGGTCGTGGCCTCCGGTTGCGTGTTCAACAACTGCATCGACCGTGACATCGACCTGAAGATGGAACGCACCAAGAACCGGGTGCTGGTCCAGGGCTTGATCTCCCTGAAACTGGCCCTGGTCTATGCGACCATCCTGGGTGTCGCCGGCGTTGCGTTGCTGTACAAGGTGGCCAACCCGTTGGCTGCATTGTTCGCCGTGATCGGCTTCATCATCTACGTCGGCTTCTACAGCCTGTACCTCAAGCGCAAGTCGGTTCACGGCACGCTGGTGGGCAGTCTGTCGGGCGCCATGCCGCCGGTGATCGGTTACGTGGCCGTGACCAACAGCTTCGACATGGCCGCACTGACCCTGCTGGTGATGTTCAGCCTGTGGCAGATGCCGCATTCCTACGCCATCGCGATCTTCCGCTTCAATGATTACCTGGCCGCATCGATTCCGGTGCTGCCAGTGAAGCGCGGAATCCAGGTGGCCAAGAAGCACATCCTGCTCTACATCCTGGCCTTCCTCGTGGCGACCTTGATGCTGACCTTCAGCGGCTATGCCGGCATGAGCTACCTCGCCGTTGCCGCGGCCATGGGCATGTACTGGTTGTACATGGCCTGGACCGGCTACAAGGCGGTGGATGACACGGTCTGGGCACGCAAGCTGTTCGTGTTCTCGATCTTCACCATCACCGCGTTGAGCGTCATGATGTCCCTGGACTTCAAGGTGCCGACCGAGCTGTTGCTGACGTACGCGCCGTAAGGTTCGAACGTTGTACGAGAAACCCCGTTCATCGAGAGATGAGCGGGGTTTTTTGTTGAGGATTGTTTATCCGCAACGAAAGGTGTTTATTGTTCGGCTATAAGCAATTTGCTTATAGTTTTTGAATGAGAACAATATTCTTTGAAACCACACTGTTCACCGCAAACTTGGGTCATTACCTCACGGACGACGAATATCGTGAGTTACAGACCTACATGCAGAGCAATCCGCATGCAGGCGATGTCATGCCACGGACCGGTGGCTTCCGAAAACTGCATTGGGCGGAAGCTCGTCGTGGCAAGGGCAGGCGAGGCGGCTTGCGAGTTATCTATTATTGGCTTATGAATGATGGCCAGTTCTGGATGTTTGCGATTTATGACAAAGATGAGCTTGAGAATTTGACCGCCGAGCAAGAGAAGGCGCTCAAGGGAGCTATAGAGAAAGAGTTGAAAACACGAGGTACCCCATGAAAAAACGCGACCTGTTTGCAGAATTGATGCAGGGCGTTGATGAGATGGCGGCTCAACGCGAAGGAAAAATCACGCTACGTAATACGACATTTGAGGACAAACCAGCCCCCGAAGTCGGTGCTCAGGAAATTGTAGCGTTACGGGAAAAACTGCACATGTCACAGGCAGTTTTTGCCAGACGAATCAGGACAAGTCCCAGCACCCTCAGAAACTGGGAGCAGGAGAAATCAAAGCCCAATGCTCAGGCTGCCTTGCTGATCCGTTTGGTGGAAAAATTCCCTGACATGGTCGAGCGATTGAGCGCTGTTTAAAGTCATTTCAAAGTCTAAATAAAGCCCCGCACGGTTAATGTCGTGCGGGGCTTTTTCGTTGTAGCAGCCACGGGTTGCGGTGTACTGGCAAAAGACCTAGATTTGGATCCAACCCTGTCAGTTATGGCGCCAAGCACTGCTCGGCGCTCAACTGTCGTAATCTGCAATTCTTCATGCATCGATCAAGAGGCTGGGCGAAATGACTGAGAGGATGACCTGCGACGAGCGCTTCATTGCCCTGGCAAAAGAGCTGAACTACGACATCAATGGCGAGAACACGGTGGGCGGCAATTACGCGCCGCTGGTCCGTCATCACGATGAGCTGTACATCAGTGGCATGGTGCCGCGCACCGAGGGCAAGATTCAGTATCCTGGCCGGGTCGGGCTGGAGCTGACGCTCAAGGATGCGCAGGCCGCCGCGAGCATCAGCGCCATGCGTTGCCTGGCGTTCATCGTCGATGCAGTCGGTTCGCTGGACAAGGTCAGAGCGTTGTTGCGGGTCACGGTCTATGTGAAGTCGACCCCGGACTTCGTCGACCTGAGCGAAGTGGCCAACGGTGCATCCGACGTTTTCAGTTATGTGTTGGGTGATGCTGGTCGCCACACGCGTACAACCGTCGGTGTCTATCAGTTGCCGAAAAACGCGGCCATCGAAGTCGACATGATCGCAGCGGTACATCCGTCGGCGTAATCGCTGAACGCCGAACAAGAAAAAGCCCCGCCTGAAATTCAGAGCGGGGCTTTTTCGTCAGCGCTGCGCTTACTGGGCGGCGATGCTGTAACCGTCGAACGCAGTCTGCTGCTGCAGGGCGGTGATGATGTTCTTGCGGTTGATCGCGTGTTCGTTGCCGGCGTTGTCGAGGAAGGTCTCGCCTTCGAGTTCCGCCTCTTCGCCTTCACCGACGAAGGTGAAACCGAGGAACTCCAGTGCTTCACGATCCACGCTCAGGCGCGAACGCGGTGTGCGCATTGGCAGGGTCACGCTGATGCCGTCCTTGCTGATGCTGAACACTTCGACGTCTTTCTTGGCGCGTGCGGCTTTGCTCTTGCCGCCGCTCGGGTTGCTGATGGCTTGGTGCGTCTGGTTCAGCACCTTGAGGGCCAGGCCGTAGACGATTTCCTGGAACGCCGGGTCGTCCTTGAAGCTGGACAGGATGCGGCTGATCGGGAATTTGCTGCTCAGGTCTTCAAGCGCTGCAATGTCGGCTGCTTCGGCATCTTTCAGACGCTTGAGTTCGCCCATCAGCTCGTAGGCCTGGTCGTCATCGAAGCGGTCGTGGGCCTGGCGGATCGCAGCGCGCAGCTCGCGGATCTGGTCGCTTTCGCGGCTCGACTGGAACGCGTCCAGGACCATCTCGCTGATGATCTTCGCCTGTGGGATGTGTTGTGAAAGATTGATGGAGTTTTCGTATTCCGCTTTGGACGACAGGGTGACTACGGATTCAGCGGTGTTGAAATCGGACATTGAAATTTCACTACTTTTTTAACTTGAGATGAGACGAGAAAGCTGGGGGGCTTTTTCAGGCCGACTAATTTAGGGGAGCGAGAGGTTGTTGTCACGGAGCAACGGCCCGGTGGAGTTGATTATTTGCCCGGCGTATTCAGGTTCATCGAACGTACGATCCACTGTTCGGCGTTCTGTTGATCCACCGGCAGCGAGAAGCGAAAGGTCGCGCCCCGTCCTGCGACATCGAGCAACTGGATCTCGCGCCCGTGCAGTTGCAGGATCCGGTGCACGATCCGCAAGCCCAGGCCGCCATCGCGTCGTGCGCCACCGATATTGAACGGTCGCAAGAACAAACCTTCGCGCAACTCGGCGGCGATGCCGGGGCCGGTGTCGCTGACGGTGATTTCAACCAGTGCGCCGTGGGGTTTCAGTTCGAGTTCGATTTCGCCACCCGGGGGCGTATGGCGCAAGGCGTTATCGAACAGGTTGGTCAGCACCCGTTCGATCAGGCCGAGGTCAGCGCAGACGGTCGGCAGGTTGGTATTGAAGCTGGCCTTGAGCGCAACATTTCGGGCTTCTGCGGCCAGTTCGAATTTCTGGAAAATGTCCTGCACCAGATCGGTCAGGGAAAACTTCTCCAGCACCGGCTGCACGAATCCATGTTCGAGGCGTACCAGCTCCAGCAACGATTGCGCGAGCCCACCGACCTTGCGGCTCTGATCCAGGGCAATCCCCAGATAGCGACGGCGTTCTTCCGGGGACAGGGTGGCGTCCTTGAGCGACAGGGTTTCAAGGTATCCATGCAGCGAGGCCAACGGTGTGCGCAGGTCATGGGAAATGTTCGCCACCAGTTCCCGGCGCTCCTGATCCTGACGGGTCAGTGAGCGCCACTGTTCACCGAGGCGGTTTTGCATTTGCCGGAACGCCGCATCGAGCACGGCGATTTCATCCGGGTCCGCGGACTTGTCCACAGGTGTCGGCGCGACTGGTGGTGATTGCGGTGCGCCGTCGATGTCGAACCGGCCCACGGTTTCGGTCAATCGTCGCAACGGCCGGGTGATCAGATTGAATGCGGTCAGGCCGGCAATCAGGCACAGGAAAGCGACGAGTCCGATGGACAGCAGCGCCGTGTTGAGCGCCGCGCTGGTAGCGCCGCGTTCGGCGAATCGGTCGTGCGCTTCACTGAGCAGGACCACGTAAAGATAACCGGCCGCTTTGCCGTTGACCTGCAACGGTGCGGCGCTGAAGACCTTGCGACCGTCGACGCTGCGCGGGTCATCCCCGAGGATCGGTAGCGGTTGATCGTTGAGCAATCGTCGAATCGGCACGAGATCGACGGTCTGCCGACGCAGATGTCCTTCAGGTGCCGCGTTACCGACGATCCGGCCTTCAGTGTCGAGCAGGTACACCTCGACACTCGGGTTGACCAGCATCAACTGGCTGAACAATTCGCGCACCGCGCCGGGCATCAGCCCGTTGCTGTCCATCAGCACCGTGTCGTGGGCGATGTGTTGCGCCAGATCCCGGGACAGACCTTGCACCACCTCCAGCTCATGCATCTGGCTGGAGCGTACTTGCAACCACGCCGAGGTGCCGCAGCACGCCAGCAGCAACACGGCAAAAACCAGGGACAGGCGCTGTGTCAGAGTCAGTTTCATGGTTGTTCTGCGCTTGTGCCGAATTTGTAGCCACGACCCCACACCGTGAGGATGCGCACCGGTTGTGCCGGATCGGCCTCGATTTTCGCCCGCAGGCGATTGATGTGGGTGTTGACCGTGTGTTCATAACCTTCGTGGCTGTAGCCCCACACGGCATTGAGCAGATCCATGCGCGAGAACACCTTGCCTGGCTGTCGGGCGAAGAAATACAGCAGATCGAATTCCCGTGGGGTCAGGTCCAGGCGCTGGCCGTTGAGGGCAACGTCACGGGTGATCGGGTCGATGGTCAAGCCATCGAGACTCAGGCTGCCGGCGTCCATCTTCAGGTTGCGGGCCATGGCGTCCACCCGGCGCAGCAAGGCTTTGACCCGGGCGACGAGTTCAAGCATCGAAAACGGTTTGGCGAGGTAATCGTCCGCGCCCAGTTCGAGGCCGAGAATGCGGTGCAGTTCGCTGGAGCGGGCGCTGGTGATGATGATCGGTGTGTAGCGGGCCATGGCCCTGGCGCGCCGGCAGATTTCCAGGCCGTCGACGCCGGGCAGCATGAGGTCGAGGATGAGCGCATCCCAGTGACCTTGCTGCAACAGGCGCATGCCTTCGTCGCCGTCGGCGCTGTGGACCACCTCGAATTGCTCGTCCCTCAGGTGCAGGCAAATGAGGTCAGCGATGTGCAGGTCGTCCTCGACCACCAGGACGCGTTTGGTCTGTTCCATGAAGCTCAATCCTTCGGCGCAATGAACGCATTGTGCGGGTTTTCCTCGGGGCGAGTTATCACGAATTGTTTAACTTCCCGTGAGGATTTGGCGATCAACTCAAGCCTAGGCTGTGTTCCACGACAGGCATCTGGAATTTTGGGAGACGGCCATGTTTTCACGGCGACAGATTCTGGCAACCGGCGGCGGGCTGGGGCTTGCAGCGCTTCTGGCCGGTGTATTGCCAAAGTTATCCACGGGCTCTGCGCTGGTCGGCGAGGCACATGCCGACGAAATTTTTGAAGTGACCCACAGCGACAGTGAATGGCATGCGCTGCTGACTGATGAGCAATTCGACGTGCTGCGCAAAGAGGGCACGGAACGCGCCTACAGCAGCCCGCTGAACAACGAGCACCGGACCGGCACGTTTGCCTGTGCCGGGTGCGATCTGGCGCTGTTTTCGTCCGAGACCAAGTTCGACAGCCGCACCGGTTGGCCGAGTTTCTGGGCACCGCTGGAACACGCCGTGGCCACCCGTCAGGACCGCTCCTTCGGCATGTCGCGGGAGGAAGTTCACTGTCGGCGCTGCGGCGGTCACCTCGGCCATGTGTTCGACGACGGGCCGAAACCCACCGGCCTGCGTTACTGCATGAACGGTCTGGCGATGACCTTCAAACCCGTGGCGGCTTGAGTCGTGGCTCGCCTGCGATCTTCACTTACAACAGGACGACACTATGTGGCTCTTGGTTCTCGCTTATCTCGGTGGTGTGCTGACGATCGTCAGCCCGTGCATCCTGCCGGTTCTGCCTTTTGTCTTCGCTCGCACCGGGCAGCCGTTTATCAAAAGTGGCTTGCCGCTGTTGGCGGGGATGGCACTCACCTTCGCGCTCGTCGCCTCGTTGGCGGCGGTGGGCGGCGGCTGGGTGGTGCAAGTCAATCAGTACGGTCGCTGGCTCGCGTTGCTGTTCGTTGCACTGTTCGGGCTGACCTTGCTGCTGCCGCATCTGGCCGAGCGTCTGACCCGGCCACTGGTATCCGCCGGCAGTCGTTTGTCGGAGGCCGCCGGCCAGGACAATCGTCCGCGTCCCGGCGCTTCGTTTCTGATCGGCGTCGCCACGGGGCTGCTGTGGGCACCATGCGCCGGGCCGATCCTCGGGCTGATTCTGACCGGTGCCGCGCTGCAAGGTGCAAGCATCGCTACCACGTTGTTGCTGCTGGCCTACGCCGCCGGTGCTGCGACCGCGCTCGCCGCGGCTTTGCTGCTGGGCGGTAAGGTCTTTGCGGTAATGAAACGTTCGATCGGGACCGGCGAGTGGATCCGGCGCGGGCTCGGGGCCGCGATGTTGGCCGGTGTGGCCGCGATTGCGCTGGGCCTCGATACCGGGATTCTGGCGCGGTTTTCTACGGCCTCCACCGGTGGTCTGGAACAGGTATTGGTCGGCAAGCTTTCGGGCAAATCTCCTCAGGGCAGTGGCACGATGATGGCGCAGATTCCCGCGGCGGATGACGCGGCAAACGGCAGTATGATGGCGGCCGGCGGCGCGATGAAAATGGCCGCCAAGGCGCCGGGCTCATTGCCGGTCGAGGGCCAGTTGCCAGCGCTCGATGGTGCAGTGCAGTGGCTCAACTCCGCGCCGCTGGATGCCCAGGCACTCAAGGGCAAAGTGGTGCTGGTGGATTTCTGGACTTACTCCTGCATCAACTGCCTGCGCACTCTGCCTTATGTCAAAGCCTGGGCCGAGAAGTATCGCGATCAGGGGCTGGTGGTGATCGGTGTGCATGCGCCGGAATTCGCCTTTGAGCGTGATGTAGGCAACGTCACCAAAGCCATGAAGGAACTGGGCATCAACTACCCGGTAGCCATCGATAACGACTACAAGATCTGGCGCGCTTTCAACAATGAATACTGGCCGGCGCATTACTTTGCCGACGCACAGGGGCGCATTCGTTACCACCATTTTGGCGAAGGGGACTACGCCGAGTCGGAGCGGGTCATCCAGCAACTGTTGCGTGAGGCCGGTGCGAAAACCGTGGCTGATGGCCTGATCAACGCAGACGCTCAAGGCGTGCAGCTTGCACCGGACATGAATCAGGTGCTGTCACCGGAAACCTACGTCGGCTACCAGCGCACAGAACATTTCGTACCGGAAACCAGCCTGGTGCCTGACAAGGTCGCGGCCTACAAGACACCGACAAATCTCGCCCTGAACGACTGGAGCCTCGGCGGCCAATGGGCGGTCGGTGCCGAGCGAGCCACCGCCAGTGCGCCGGCCAGTCGTATCGTTTATCGCTTCCATGCCCGCGACCTGCACCTGGTGCTGGGGCCTGGGGTGGACGGTAAGCCGGTGCGCTTCAAAGTGATGATCGATGGTCAGGCGCCGGGCGATTCCCACGGAGTCGACGTGGCGCCTGACGGCAGCGGCCGCGTGACCGAACAACGCTTGTATCAATTGGTACGGCAGACCGCTGATGTGAAGGACCGCACCTTCAGCATCGAGTTTCTCGATCCGGGCGTATCGGCCTACGCCTTTACCTTCGGCTGATCAGGAGTACAGAACATGAAAGCTCAAACTATCTGGCGTCGTCTGTTGCTGGGCGTCGCGGCGGCCGGGGTTATCGGACAGTGCTCGGCGTTTTCCTTCGGTGCCGAGGAGGGCGTGGTCATTCCTCCGCCGGCTCTCGACGAAAACACCCAGGCGCACAGTGAAACCGCGGTGTTCGCCGGTGGTTGTTTCTGGGGTGTACAGGGTGTTTTCCAGCACGTCAAAGGTGTGCAGAAAGCCGTTTCCGGATACGCCGGCGGTGCGGCCAACACGGCGGAATATGAACGAGTCAGCGAAGGGGACACAGGGCATGCCGAGTCGGTGCAAGTCACCTTCGATCCCACCCAGATCAGCTACGGTAGCCTGTTGCAGATCTACTTCTCGGTGGCGCACAACCCGACCGAACTCAACCGCCAGGGGCCGGACAGCGGCACCCAATATCGTTCGGCGCTGTTCCCGGTCAACGCTGACCAGCAACGTGTAGCCCAGGCCTACATTACGCAACTGGATGCCGCCCATGCCTTCAGCAAACCCATCGTCACCCGGCTGGAAACCTATAACGGTTTTTACCCGGCAGAGGACTATCACCAGGACTTCCTCACCGAACACCCGAGCTATCCGTATATCGTGATCAACGACATGCCGAAAGTGGCGCAGTTGAAGCAGTTTTTTGCCCAGCGTTATCAGGAAAAACCGGTGCTGGTGAAAAGCGGGTCGTGATCACCGGTTGTCCAATGGTTAATGTGCGGTCACTGGCGACTGTCGGGCGGCGAGGGCTCGCAGCGTCCAGTAGAGCTTCAGCGAGCGGGTACTGATCAAGCCGCACATGAAACCCGACACCGTGGATTTGAGCAGCAGCATGTCGGGGGACGCGGCAAGCTCCGGATTCACGGCATCCTGATACCCGAAGTAATAGTTCGCGGAAAAAAACATCAGGAACATGATCAGGATTTTCACGGTGCCGGGCATGATCAGCCCCGTCGCGGAGTCGTCGAGTACCACGCCCTTACGGGAAAAAACCAGCCAGGCCGAGAGACCACCCAGCAACAGCGCGCCGAACCAACTGCTAAAGAACAAGACGGGGTCGATCGTCAGATTCAGGGAGTACAGCGACCATGCCAAAAACGCCGGGGGAGTTATTTGCATTGAGAGACGGCTTTCACGGCGGGGAGAAAAAGCCTTGATCCCGAAATAAACCACAATCAGAAAAAACACGTAGGCCCGTATCGGGGTGTTTTGCAGAATCGTTAGCATCGTGCAGCATCCGTGCTGAAAAAGAGGAAGGTGGATAATAGCCGGGGTCGCCGTAATCATCGGTTTTTTGTTGAGCTCAGGCTGATCAGCTTTTCCCCCAAGTCCGCATCGCAAACTCGACGAAGCGTCGAAGCTTCGGCAGTCGATAGCGATCCTGTGCGTAAAGCAGGTGCAAGGGGCGGCTCGGCGGTTGGAAGTCGGGAATCACCTTGACCAGTTTGCCGTCGCGCAGATCCTGTTCCACCAGTGCGTCCGGCAACATAACGATGCCCATGCCGGTGCGGGCAGCCTGATGCAAACCGGCGGAGGTGTTCATCAGCATTGGTCCGCTGACGTCGATCATGATCTCGCCGTCCGGACCACTCAGGCGCCAGCGCTTTTCCACCGATTGCCAGTCATCGCCGGCGGGATAGGCGAACGACAGGCAATCGTGCTGTTGCAGGTCTTCAGGCGTCAGTGGCATGCCGCGCCGGGCTACGTATTCCGGGGAGGCGCAGACGGTCAGGGTGTAGTCGATCAATGGCCGGGCAATCAGATTCGACTGCTCGAAATGACCCAGTCGGAACGCCACGTCGAGACCACTTTCCATCAGGTCCGGACGGCGGTTGGTCAGGACCACATCCATTTTTACCTGTGGGTATTGCAGGGAAAACTCGCTTAGCGCGGGAGCCATTCGTTCGACGCCAAAGGTCAGCGGCGCGGTGATGCGCAGGAGACCACGCGGCTCATCCATGGTTTGTTCGGCGAGACGTTCGGAGTCTTCCACGAGCCCCAATACTTCCAGGCAACGCTGGTAGTAGACCGTGCCGAATTCGGTCAGCCGCTGACGCCGGGTGGTGCGTTGCAGCAGTTGCACGCCGAGCCGCTGCTCCAGTGCGCGAAGGTGATTGCCGACCATGGTCGTGGACATTTCGCACTGCAGGGCGGCCTTGGTCATGCTGCCGGCTTCGACGACTTTGACGTAGACGCTCATCGACTGGAACAGATCCATTATCAAGCCCTGCTTCTAAATGATTGAAGTTTTCCCGAGTTTATCCAGCTCTGGTGGCTAACCATACTGCAAACACACCGACCTTCACTGGAGTTTGAAGTCATGACCGCCGCCCTGATGAACACGTACCAACCGCTGGCCCTGAGTTTCACCAAAGGCCTGGGCACCCGTCTGTGGGATCAGGCAGGTCGCGAATACCTCGATGCGGTCGCGGGCGTGGCGGTGACCAATGTCGGCCACTCGCACCCGCGGATAGTTTCGGCGATCAGCGAACAGGCGGGATTGCTGCTGCACACGTCCAACCTCTACAGCATTGACTGGCAGCAGCAACTGGCGCTGAAGCTGGCGCAGCTGTCCGGAATGGAGCGGGCGTTCTTCAACAACTCTGGCGCCGAGGCCAACGAAACCGCGCTGAAGCTGGCGCGTTTGCATGGCTGGCGCAAAGGTATCGAGCAGCCGTTGGTAGTGGTTATGGCCAACGCATTTCATGGCCGCACCCTGGGCACTTTATCGGCCAGCGATGGCCCGGCGGTGCGCCTGGGGTTCAATGATCTGCCGGGTGATTTCGTCAAAGTGCCGTTTGGTGATCTTGAGGCACTGGAGCAGGTGCAGCAGAAACATGGCGAGCGGATCGTGGCGATTCTGGTCGAGCCGATCCAGGGCGAAAGCGGCGTGCAAATGGCGCCGCCGGGTTACCTGAAAGCCCTGCGCGAACTCTGCAACCGTCACGCCTGGCTGCTGATGCTCGACGAAATCCAGACCGGCATCGGTCGGACCGGGCGCTGGTTTGCGTTCCAGCACGAAGGCATCGTTCCCGACGTCATGACCCTCGCCAAGGGCTTGGGTAACGGTGTGCCGATTGGTGCCTGCCTGGCGCGGGGCAGGGCGGCGGACCTGTTTACACCAGGCAGCCACGGCAGCACGTTTGGCGGTAATCCGCTGGCCTGCCGGGTTGGCTGCACCGTGCTCGAGATCATCGAGGAACAAGGCCTGCTGGAAAATGCGCGGATTCAAGGGGAGCGCCTGCTCACCCGCTTGCATGCGGAACTGGCGGGCAATCCTAATGTGTTGGCGATTCGTGGGCTGGGTTTGATGATCGGCATTGAGCTGAAACAGCCGATTCGCGACCTGACATTGATTGCTGCTCAGGATCATGGACTGCTTATCAACGTCACCCGGGGCAAGACGATACGGTTGCTGCCGCCGCTGACGATTGATGAGCGGGAGGTGGGGATGATTGTCAGGGAGATAGGGCGGATGCTTGAGGCAAAGTGATCCTCTCTCGTCTTAAGTGGCTGGCGCTTTTTCGGCAGCCTTTTTTATCTGGGGCAATTCACTGACGGAAGTTGTCGCAATCCTAATCAGGATAGTTTGCGAGATCCGGTGCCAGCATTCGGGTCTTCGGCGCGCCATTCGAGTTGTGCTGAATGATGTCCTGCGGCTGCCCTTGTTCATTGAAAAACACCTGACCGATGCCCGCCGAATTCCACAGGCGCTCACCTGCTTCGGCATGCTCTGGAACGTACGGCACGATACGCATGCGTCGGCGTTTGGTCAGCCAGTTCAGTGGCGAGCGGGGTGAGTAGAGCCAGCGGTTCAGGCGGTCGAACCATTCCAGCAAGGTTTTCGGGAACTCGTTCTTGATACCGCTGCTGGTGATCTGCCAGATTCGTGGGCCGGCCTTGCGGTGTCGGATAAGCACTTCGTAGACGAAGGAATAATGCACATCCCCCGACAGCACCACGTAATTGCCCGGTGTACGCGTGTGTCGGAAAATATTCAGGATCACCTGGGCGGCTCCGCGATGGGCCATCCAGTTTTCTGCGTCCACCAGCAGTGGATAACCGCACCAGCTGAATACCCTTTGCACCGTTTCGATCAGCTTTACGCCAAAGATCGGTGCTGGTGAGACGATGATGACTGATGGATGATCGAGCAGCTCCTGTTGCAGCTCGCTCAAGGCTTCCCAGTCGAGTAGACCGGAAGGTTGCTTGAGTGACATCTCGCTGCGCCAGCGTCGTGTCCGGGTGTCGATTACCACCAGCGCCGGGCTGGTTGGCAGTACAAAGTGCCAGTGTTGAAAACGCAGCAGCTCATCGATCAGTTCGTCTTGCACTGGCGCATCGAGATAACGGTCCTCGCCGCTGGCGCTCAGACGCCGGGTTTTGTCCAGCAGATCGCTGAAAGCGTCCGGGTTGTTGCCCCAGCCCTGGCACAACATATAGGCGAGCAGCGCATTGCCGATGATGCGTTTGGAGAAGGGGTGGCCGTAGGCTGTTTCTTCCCATTGCGCGGAAAGGTTCCAGTCATCGGTAATGTCGTGGTCATCGAAGATCATCAGGCTTGGCAAGTGCGCCAAGGCTCGGGCAACGTTGCCAAGGCCTGCCTTGAAGGCATCGATCCGGGTCTGCTCCAGGGTATAACGCTGGCGACGTTCCGGTGCCAGCGCTGGCGCTTGCGGGTCGATCAATGTCCATGGCGTTGGTGACCACACCAATAGGTACATGGCCATGACTTCGGCAAACGTCACCAGATGATTATCGGCACTGCTGCTGGTGAAAATCGGCTTGCGCGCGCCGCCGAAAAAACGCTCGCGCAATGTCTCGTTGCTCTCGAGCGCCGGTAACAGATCTGCACGGTTGTAGTAACTGGCCTGATGTTTGTAGAGGCTGGCGCTGTCGTTGACCAGGGCTCCTTCAAGATGCTCACCGAACAGACCGAGCCGCTCGATCAGGGCATGAATCGCCCGTAGCATCGGGCCAGCGACGTCATCGGCGTAGATCTGGTCGCCACTCATCATCAGCAGGGCCGGGCGCTGTTGCGGATCAGTTTCGGCAGCGAGCAGCCGATCGACGCATAGCAAGCCATCCGCTGCCGGGTGATGGGGCTTGCGGCAGGAGCCGTGCAACAGTTGATCGATCCGAGAACGCAGGACGAAGTTCGGGCGCTGGTCTGTCTGGTACAGGAGATGGGGCGCCCAATCGGCGATCTGTGCTTCGCCGTCAATCAGCAAGTCATAGTCGATGCGTTCTTCGTAGGGCAGGGCGCTGTCTAGGACAACGTCGATCAGGTGGACAAACGCCCGAATGCCTACAGGGATGACCGTGCATTTCGTTGCGTCGAGAGAAATGTCTCCCACACCTTGCAGGCGTAGGGTCAGCGTCAGTTGGCGAGTGCCAACCAGCCACAATACAAGTCGTGTCGGTTCCAGCCGCCGCAACAGCGGGCCGGCCAATACAGGAGGCAGCGGGGAGAGGTCAGCAGAGGGTCGAGACATCAGAGGGGAAGGCTCAAGGCGCACAGGCTGGCGATGATAGCGCAGCCTGCGCCTTCAACTCTTAAACGAGGCTTAAGAGCCGGCCTTTTGCAGCTTCAGATCCAGCAGGCGCCACTCGGCATACCCCGAGTCATTGGCCGGCAGTTGTTGTATCGAACAATCGAACCGGTAACGGACATCATCGCCGAGCATGTTGCGGGCGGTGACAGTATTACTGATGGTGTAAGTCTGATCCTTGAACCGCTTGCTGCTGATTTTCTCTTGCGGGGTAATGACCGCCGCCATTGGAAAACGCATGGCGCTCTGGATGAAAGGCGTGCACATGACCGATGCCAGTACCGATCTGTCAGCGTTCGGATCCTTGCCCATCATCTGGCGCAGAGTGACAAAGTTCTTGCCTGCCGTGTCTTCAACCTTCTTTTCCGAAACTGACGTTGCCATGCGCTTACTGTAGTAGGGGATGAGCGCGGATTCGGGCGGTGACGGCTCATTCTGCGGTTCGCTGGGGACATAGGTCGCAAGGTGGTCGGAAATGGATGCTGGTTCTGGTGTCGGAACCGGAGCGGTTGGTGCTTGCGTTGAGGGCGACTCCTGCTCTGGCATCAGTCCAGGTTTCGTCGCGGTGGCCTCTTTTGCAATCTCGGGCGCAGGCTTGTCTTTTGGCTTGTTGGCGGACGGGAACAACGACAGGAAGATGGACAACACCACGACGCCAACAATGAAACCGCCGACCGCACCGATGAGGTTGCCGAGAAACAGGTTCCAGCTACCACGGTTTTTTACCACCCAGCGCCACATGAAGCCCCAGGCCGCGAAAAATGCCAGAAAACACAAAAAATCCATTCGATCCTTTCCTTAAACCTTCAATAGCCTGAGATCAGCACGTTCCGATGATGAGCGCTGAAGATGGACGGCAAGATATCAAAATAGAAGCGTGACGCCACTGTCTTCATCTATGTAATGGGTTAGGTCCGGACGTCTTCCCGGCGCACCAACAGTTCGAACACGTCCCGTTGGTAATCATTCATGACCAGATCATCGCGCAGGATCTTGCTCAGGCCTTCTTCCTTTTAAGCCAGTTTGAAAGAGAAAAGGGGGACGGTTTCCAGTGACGCTTCGATAGGGATCCTTCCGGGATGTCTTTGGGGGCGTGGGTGCGTAGTAGTCTGTGACTATATAGAAGGCGAAAAAAACGGGCCTTTCCAGTCTAAAGCGAAATTAGGGGTTGACGGCAGATTCAGGAGGCCTATAATTCGCCCCACTTCCGGCGCAGTCTAAACGGAAAACTCCTTGAGATTCAACGAGTTATGCAGTTTTCGACAGCGGCTTGC
>NZ_JBSVWF010000078.1:0-23976 GCF_054071635.1 Pseudomonas sp. SDO52101_S400
TTCCAAATGTGGGAGCGGGCTTGCTCGCGAAAGCGGCAGTCCAGGCACCACAGGTCTTGAATAATTTGAATCAGCCCGGATCGCGGAAACCCGGGTGGAAATCTTTCGGCACGGCCACACTGACGCTGTCACGGGTGGCGATGTCGATGCCTTCGCTGGCGACTTCGGCGAGGAAGTCGATCTGCTCCGGAGTGATCACGTACGGCGGCAGGAAATACACCACGCTGCCCAGCGGACGCAGCAGCGCACCACGCTCCAGCGCATGCTGGAACACCTTCAGACCGCGACGCTCCTGCCACGGGTAGGCCTCTTTCGTGGCTTTGTCCTTGACCATCTCGATGGCCAGGACCATGCCGGTCTGGCGCACTTCCGAGACATTCGGATGATCAGCCAGATGCGCCGTGGCCGAAGCCATGCGTTGAGCCAGCGCCCGGTTGTTCTCGATCACGTTGTCCTGTTCGAAGATATCCAGGGTCGCCAGCGCCGCCGCACAGGCCAGCGGGTTGCCGGTGTAGCTGTGCGAATGCAGGAAAGCGCGCAGGGTCGGGTAATCGTCGTAGAACGCGCTGTACACCTCGTCGGTGGTCAGGCACGCCGCCAACGGCAGATAACCGCCGGTCAGGGCTTTCGACAGGCACAGGAAGTCCGGGCGGATGCCGGCCTGTTCGCAGGCGAACATCGTCCCGGTGCGGCCGAAGCCGACCGCGATTTCGTCGTGGATCAGGTGCACGCCGTAACGGTCGCAAGCTTCGCGCAGCAGTTTGAGGTACACCGGGTGATACATGCGCATGCCGCCGGCGCCCTGGATCAGCGGCTCGACGATCACGGCAGCGACACTGTCGTGATTTTCCGCGAGTGTCTGTTCCATAGCCGCGAACATGTTGCGCGAGTGTTCTTCCCAGCTCATGCCCTGCGGACGCAGGTAGCAATCCGGGCTCGGCACCTTGATGGTGTCCATCAGCAGCGCTTTGTAGGTTTCGGTGAACAGCGGCACGTCGCCGACCGCCATCGCCGCCATGGTTTCGCCGTGGTAGCTGTTGGTCAGGGTGACAAAACGCTTCTTGTTCGGCTGGCCGCGATTGAGCCAGTAGTGAAAGCTCATTTTCAGCGCAACTTCGATGCAGGACGAACCGTTATCGGCGTAGAACACCCGGTTCAGGCCTTCCGGTGTCATCTTCACCAGACGCTCGGACAGCTCGATCACCGGCTGATGGCTGAAACCGGCCAGAATCACGTGTTCCAGCTGATCGACCTGATCCTTGATGCGTTGGTTGATACGCGGGTTGGCGTGGCCGAATACGTTGACCCACCAGGAGCTGACCGCATCCAGATAGCGTTTGCCTTCAAAGTCTTCCAGCCAGACGCCTTCACCGCGCTTGATCGGGATCAGCGGCAGCTGTTCGTGGTCTTTCATCTGGGTGCAGGGATGCCACAACACCGCGAGATCGCGTTGCATCCACTGGTTGTTCAGGCCCATGTTCAGTCTCCTCGAGGCGGCTCGCGTCAGGCGCGGGCAAACAATCGCGCAAGCCTATGCAATGCGTCGCGCCGGGACAACCCATTGCGTCGATTGAGCTACTTTGTATGGGCCGATAGACGTCGCTGGCGGCGTTTTGATGGCTGACGTATTCTTCGCGGTTCTTTGGGTCGTCTGGCCCGCAAAACTGCATTTTCCTACGTGTTTTCCGGAGTTCGCTGAATGTCTGTCGGTTGGCTGCGCGCCTGTGCGCTTGTGGTGTTGGGGCTGTTTAGCGTTACGGCGCTGGCCAAGGATAAAACCGCGATCGTGATCGGCGGCGGCCTGTCGGGCCTGACCGCGGCTTACGAACTGCAGAACAAGGGCTGGCAGGTCACGCTGCTGGAAGCCAAGCCGAGCCTGGGCGGTCGCTCGGGCATGGCTACCAGCGAGTGGATCGGCAACGACAAGGCGCAGCCGGTGCTGAACAAGTACGTCTCGACTTTCAAGCTGAGCACCACGCCAGCCCCTGAATTTGTGCGTACCCCGGGTTACCTGATCGATGGCGAGTATTTCTCTGCCGCCGATCTGGCCACCAAGCAACCGGCTACCGCGCAGGCGTTGAAAACCTTCGAGAAAACCCGTGACGATCTGGCGCGCTCGATCGACGATCCGCAGAACCCGGCGGCGACCAACACCCTGCACGCGCTGGACCAGATCAACGTGTCGAGCTGGCTCGACAAGCAGAACCTGCCTGCCACTGCGCGTCAGCTGATCAACCAGGATATCCGCACCCATTACGACGAACCTTCGCGTCTGTCGCTGCTGTACTACGCACAGCAGAGCCGTGTTTATCGCGGCGTGTCCGACCGTGACCTGCGCGCTTCGCGTCTGGTCGGTGGCAGCCCGGTGCTGGCCCAGGCCTTCGTCAAGCAACTGAAAACCATCAAGACCAGTTCGCCGGTTTCCGCGATCGTCCAGGACAAGGACGGCGTGACCGTCAAGGTCGGCAGCGTGGGCTATCAGGCAGACTACGTCGTATTGGCGGTGCCATTGCGCGCCCTCGACAAGATTCAGCTGACCCCGGCGCTGGATGCCCAGCACCTGGCCGCGATCAAAGGCACCAACTACGGCTGGCGCGACCAGATCATGTTGAAGTTCAAGACGCCAGTGTGGGAAAGCAAGGCGCGGATGTCCGGCGAGATCTACAGCAACACCGGTCTGGGCATGTTGTGGATCGAGCCGGCCCTGAAGGGCGGCGCCAACGTGGTGATCAACCTGTCCGGCGACAATGCCCGGGTGATGCAGGCCTTCGGCGACAAGCAGATGGTCGATCAGGTGCTGATCCGTCTGCACGCGTTTTATCCACAGGCCCGTGGCGCGTTCACCGGTTATGAAATCCGCCGCTACAGCACCGATCCGTCGACCGGTGGTTCGTACCTGGCCTTCGGTCCTGGCCAGATCAGCAAGTACTGGCGCCTGTGGGAACGTCCTCTGCAGCGCGTAGCGTTTGCTGGCGAGCACACCGACACTCTGTATCCGGGCACCCTGGAAGGCGCGCTGCGCACCGGTCAGCGTGCAGCCAGTCAGGTTGAAGACCTGGCGGCAGGCAAATCCTTCGAACCGATCAAAGTCGGCCCGGCGGCGGCCACCGCAGCAGCGGCGGCAGGCGCAGCGGGTGCGGCTACGGCGGCGAAGAAAGGCAACTTCTTCACCAACCTGTTCGGTGGTTCGGATGACGAGAAGAAACCGGAGCCAGTAAAAGCGCCAGAGCCGGCACCTGCTCCAGCCGCTCCAGCACCTGCGCCGACCCCGGCTCCTGCGCCAGCACCGGTGGAAGCACCGAAGCCAGCGGCCCCGGTGAAAGCCGAGCCGGCGAAGAAAGCGGCAACCAAGCCAGCAGCGAAGAAACCTGTGGCCAAGACCGAGGCGAAAAAAGCCCCGGCCAAACCGGCAGCGAAAAAGGCTGAGCCAGCCAAGAAGCCAGCGGCCAAACCGGCAGCGGCCCCGGCGGCAGCGACCGATACCAAAGCGCAGTAAGGCTTTGCGGTGAATGAAAAAGCGCGGCTTTCAGGCCGCGCTTTTTTATTGCCTGTGAAACAGCGAGCATCCTGTGTTTGCTCGCTCGCCAGCTAATCTCCCGTCACACTTTTCACCTTTAATCTTTCCTTAACTCCTCTGTTCAAGACTCTTGATCGTATTTCTCGATATTTCAAAGCGAAATTTTCCGCTTTAATTCGATAGATAACTCGCTAGTCTTGGTTCGCAGTTCTCACAGGATTTGGGCAATGCAGCTACGTAACTCTTCTTCGCGCTACGGTTGGGTCAGCATCTTCATGCACTGGGGTGTGGCGCTGGCGGTCTTCGGGCTGTTCGCGCTCGGTCTGTGGATGGTGGGGCTGGATTACTACAGCACCTGGCGCAAAGACGCGCCGGATCTGCACAAGAGCATCGGTCTGGTGCTGTTGGCTGTGATGGTGTTGCGGGTGTTGTGGCGCTTTGTCAGCCCACCGCCGCCAACGCTCCAGAGCTACAGCCGCATGACCCGCATCGGCGCCAAGTTCGGCCACGGGTTTCTGTACCTTGCGCTGTTCGCGGTGATGATTGCCGGTTACCTGATTTCCACCGCAGACGGTGTCGGGATTCCGGTGTTTGGCCTGTTTGAAGTTCCTGCACTGGTTTCCGGACTACCGGATCAGGCAGATACCGCCGGGGTGATTCATTTGTACCTGGCGTGGGCGCTGGTAATTTTTTCCGGCCTCCATGCGTTGGCAGCATTGAAGCACCACTTTATCGATCGTGATGCGACCCTCACTCGAATGCTCGGTCGCAAAGCCTGAAGCTCAACCTCGACTCAAAGGAAAAGAAAGCATGTTGAAAAAGACTCTGGCCGCTCTGGCAATCGGTTCTGCCGTGCTGTCCGCCAACGTAATGGCCGCTGACTACACCGTCGACAAAGAAGGTCAGCACGCCTTCGTCGACTTCAAGATCAGCCACCTGGGCTACAGCTATATCACCGGTACCTTCAAGGACATCAGCGGCAAGTTCAGCTTCGATGCTGCCAAGCCTGAAGACAGCAAGATCGAGTTCGACGTGAAGACCGCCAGCGTGTTCACCAACCACGCCGAGCGTGACAAGCACATCGCCAGCAAAGACTTCCTGGACGTGGGCAAATTCGCTGACGCCAAGTTCGTCTCCACCAGCGTCAAGTCCACCGGCAAGAACGCCGATGGCAAAGACACTGCCGACGTGACCGGCGACCTGACCCTGCACGGCGTGACCAAGCCAATCGTGGTCAAGGCCACTTTCCTGGGTGAAGGCAAGGATCCATGGGGCGGCTACCGTGCCGGCTTCGAAGGCACCACCAGCATCAAGCGTTCTGATTTCGGCAAGATGATGGACCTGGGCCCGCAGTCTGACAAAGTCGACCTGTACATCTCGTTCGAAGGTGTCAAAGCGAAGTAATTTTCGCCTGACATACAAAAACGCCCCCGGTCTTGCGACCGGGGGCGTTTTTTATTGCCTTGTCGAAACTCAGCGATTGCGCGTCAGCAAGGCCGGTTTCTCACCGCGTGGGCGGCTTGGCAGTTGATCGAGCTGCTCAGGCGTCGGGAAGCGGTCGGCTTTCGATTCCTTGTGCATGATCTTCGGGCCGCTGCTACGCGGGTTCTGTACGGCAGGTTCCGCACGTTGCTGATCGTCACGGGCCGGGCGGCGGTTGCGCGGGTTTTCGTCGCGACGACCCTGGCCGTCACGTGGCGCACCGTTGCGTGGGCCGTTGCGTTTGCCCGGCGGGGTGCCGGTGCTCGAACCGTTGCTGTTGCGCGGACCATTCTGGCGACCTTGCGGCTGACCACCGCGTGGGGCGCCCGAACCTGCGCCTTGCGCCGGGGCGCCAGGACGACGACCACGGCCGCCGGCCGGAGCCTGCTTCGGCACGTAGTCAACGCGGTTACCGAAGTTATCGATATCGTCGTCGAGGAACTCGTCCGGTGCACGATCCGCAGCAGCGCGTGGCGGCTGGCTCGGCTGACGCTGTTCGCGGGCCGGGGTGCCTTCACGCGGCTTCTGTTGACGGGCTGGACGCTCGCCACGCTCACCGCGTTCGCCGGCAGGTTTTTCCTTGCCCTTGTCTTTGCCTTTGTCTTTGCGACCGCCGCCACCGCCGCCATTCGGGCCGTCGCCGCGCGGGCCACGACCGTTGCGCGGGTTGCGCATGTCCGGACGTTCGCGCACTTCGGGCTTTTCGGCCTCGATGGTGCTGGCATCGAAGCCCATCAGGTCGCCGTCGGCGATTTTCTGCTTGGTCATGCGTTCGATGCTTTTCAGCAGTTTTTCTTCGTCCGGCGCGACCAGAGAGATCGCCTCGCCCGAACGACCGGCACGGCCGGTACGGCCGATACGGTGCACGTAGTCTTCATCGACGTTCGGCAGTTCGAAGTTGACCACGTGCGGCAACTGGTCGATGTCCAGACCACGAGCAGCGATATCGGTGGCTACCAGGATGCGCACTTCACCGGCCTTGAAGTCGGCCAGGGCTTTGGTGCGGGCGTTCTGGCTCTTGTTGCCGTGGATCGCCACAGCCGGCAGGCCGTGTTTGTCCAGATACTCGGCCAGACGGTTGGCGCCGTGCTTGGTACGGGTGAACACCAGCACCTGTTCCCAGGCGCCAGCAGTGATCAAGTGGGCCAGCAGCGCACGCTTGTGGCTGGCCGGCAGACGGAAGACGCGTTGTTCGATGCGCTCGACCGTGGTGTTCGGCGGCGTTACTTCGATGCGTTCCGGGTTGTGCAGCAGCTTGCCGGCGAGGTCGGTGATGTCTTTGGAGAAGGTCGCCGAGAACAGCAGGTTCTGGCGTTTGGCCGGCAGACGCGCGAGGACTTTCTTCACGTCATGGACGAAGCCCATGTCGAGCATGCGGTCGGCTTCGTCGAGCACGAGGATTTCAACGTGGGACAGATCGACGCTGCCCTGGCCGCACAGGTCGAGCAGACGACCCGGGCAGGCAACCAGTACGTCCACGCCGCGGGACATGGCCTGAACCTGTGGATTCATGCCGACGCCGCCGAAGATGCAGGCGCTGACGAATTTCAGGTCACGGGCGTAGATCTTGAAGCTGTCGTGTACCTGGGCCGCGAGTTCGCGGGTCGGGGTCAACACCAGGACGCGCGGTTGGCGCGGGCCGTGACGCTGGGATTTGTCCGGGTGACCGTTGGGGAACAGCCGCTCCAGGATCGGAAGGGCGAAACCGCCGGTTTTACCGGTACCTGTCTGTGCCGCAACCATCAGGTCGCGACCTTGCAACACGGCGGGAATGGCCCGCTGTTGCACCGGAGTAGGCTCGGTATAGCCCGCGTCTTCGATAGCGCGGACCAAAGCCTCGGAGAGACCGAGGGAAGCAAAGGACATGAGTAATCCTGTTTTAGTTAGGGCTTGGCCCAATGGGAGTCTTGCCTGGCGCGAATGGCGTTTAAGAGGACGCAATCCCGTCCGGTCCTGCTGCGGTTCCGAAGGCACGTCCGGAGCGCTCGCGCGGGCTGAAAAGCTGCGCTGTAGCGGGTCGGGAGGCCTGTTACGGTTCCGGGCGTCCGGGCGTGAGCCTGGCGGGAACGCCGGAGTATAACAGAGCAATCACTGCGCGCCGCTTTCCTGCTGCTCAACGGTTTTACCACTGGCGGTGGCGCTGCCCAGTGGTGCAGACAGCGCAGGTGCTGCGCCGTAGCGGGCGCTGAGCTCGGCATAGGCCGGTTCACGCTTGAAACGCTTGAGCTCGGCGCCGAAGCGCTGTACCAGCAAATCCATCCCTGCGTTGCGCCGCACGGCCAGAAACTGGCTCTGACGGCTGATGACGGTAGGGTTTTCGGTGATCTGGTTGCGGATATTCAGTTCATCGAGCAAATGCTGACCCACGCGGCGATCGGTGATCAGCAGGTCGATCCGCCCGCGCACCAGTTTGCCAAAGTTGGCCTCGTGGGTCGGCGCCGGTTCCCGGGTGAACAGGGTCGACTCGCTGAAGTCCGGGCTGTACAGATAGCCCGGCGAGGTGCCGATGGTGAGGCCCTTGAGATCTTCAAGGCGGCGAAAAGGGTGCGGTCGCTCGTTGGCATAGAACATCACGAATTCGACGTCCGACAACGGCTCGATCGGGTAGAGCAGGGTGGCGTCGCGTTCGTCGCTGTGAAAGATATCCAGTGCGCCATCGGCCTGGCCGGTTTCGAGCATCGACAGACAACGCTTCCACGGCAGGAACTGCCATTCCACTTCGATGCCCAGGCGTTTGAACACAATGGCGGTGGTTTCGTAGTCCAGCCCCAGGTTCTTGCCATTCTCTTCGTAAACGTACGGCGCCCACGGTTCGGTGACGATACGCAGCTTCTCGCCTCGAGCCGCAAAGCTCAGGCAAGCAAAAACCAGCACGGCGAATAACTGCGTGATCAAAGGCATGACTTGAGATTACGACGAGAAACGCCAAAGAGCCAGAAACTGGCAGCAGAAGCTCTGTTTCGGGCCTTAAAAGCAAAAGATCGCAGTTGCGACAGCGCTGTAAAAGCTGTCGAAAGTTGCGATCTTTTGTTCTGGCATGAAGCGTTCAGCTTGCGGCGTACAGCGATCTCAGCGCGGCAACTTCAGGTTGTTCCAGATCGCCAGGCTCGGTTCTGCCTGGTTCATGGAATAGAAGTGCAGGCCAGGCGCGCCGCCTTGCAGCAGACGTTCGCACATTTCAGTGACGACCTGTTCGCCGAAGCGCTGAATGCTTTGGCTGTCATCGCCGTAGGCTTCCAGCTGCTTGCGGATCCAGCGCGGGATTTCCGCACCGCAGGCATCGGAGAAGCGTGCGAGCTTGCTGTAGTTGGTGATCGGCATGATCCCCGGCACGACCGGGATGTCCACGCCCAGCGCCTGCAAACGGTCGACAAAGTAGAAGTAGCTGTCGGCGTTGAAGAAGTACTGGGTGATCGCGCTGTCGGCGCCGGCACGGGCCTTGCGCACGAAATTGGCCAGATCGTCCTCGTAGTTGCGCGCTTGCGGATGCATCTCCGGGTAAGCGGCGACTTCGATGTGGAAATGATTGCCGGTCTCTTCACGAATGAATTCAACCAGTTCATTGGCGTGACGCAGCTCGCCGCTGGTCATGCCCATGCCGGACGGCAGGTCGCCACGCAGGGCGACGATGCGCTTGATGCCGGCAGCCTTGTACTCGTTCAGCAGGCCGCGCAGGTCGTCCTTGCTGTCGCCGACGCACGACAGGTGCGGGGCAGCGGGTACTTTGACTTCGCTTTCCAGCTGCAACACGGTGTTCAGCGTGCGGTCACGGGTCGAACCGCCCGCGCCGTAGGTGCAGGAAAAGAAGTCAGGGTTGTAGGTGGCCAGCTGACGGGCAGTGGCGAGCAGTTTTTCATGCCCAGCATCGGTCTTGGTCGGGAAGAACTCGAAGCTGTAGCGACGGTCTTGGGACATGGAGGGGACCTCCAGCTACAAGCTGCAAGCTTCAAGCTGCAAGAGCAGCGGAGGTGCGCTGGTCTCTTGTGCCTGAAGCTTGCGGCCTGACACTGTTTTGACAAATAGGGGCAGAGCTTTCGGGCTTCGCGCGGCAAGCTCGGCTTGTGGCCTTGCTTGCCGCTTGAAGCTTGAAGCTCGCAGCTGCTCTTAGTAGCGGTAAGCGTGCGGCTTGAACGGGCCTTCGACGGTCACGCCGATGTAGTCAGCCTGTTGCTTGGTCAGTTGAGTGACCACGCCACCGAAACCGCGAACCATTTCCAGGGCCACTTCTTCGTCGAGTTTCTTCGGCAGTACTTCAACGGTCAGGCGCTCGGCTTTCTGGGCTGGCGACAGGTCGGCGTACTTCTGGCCGAACAGGAAGATCTGGGCCAGAACCTGGTTGGCGAACGAACCGTCCATGATGCGGCTTGGGTGACCGGTGGCGTTGCCCAGGTTCACCAGACGGCCTTCGGCCAGCAGGATCAGGTAGTCGTCGTTCTGAGCGTCGAAAGCGCCCGGGCCGGTACGGTGGATCTTGTGTACCTGTGGCTTCACTTCTTCCCATGCCCAGTTCTTGCGCATGAAAGCGGTGTCGATTTCGTTGTCGAAGTGACCGATGTTGCAGACAACGGCGCGCTTCTTCAGGGCCTTGAGCATGTTTGCGTCGCAAACGTTGACGTTACCGGTGGTGGTCACGATCAGGTCGATCTTGCCCAGCAGCGCTTTGTCGATGCTTGCTTCGGTACCGTCGTTGATACCGTCGATGAACGGCGAAACCAGTTCGAAACCGTCCATGCAGGCTTGCATGGCGCAGATCGGGTCGACTTCGGACACTTTAACGATCATGCCTTCCTGACGCAGGGACTGGGCCGAGCCCTTGCCCACGTCACCGTAGCCGATGACCAGCGCTTGCTTGCCGGACAGCAGGTGGTCGGTGCCGCGCTTGATGGCGTCGTTCAGGCTGTGACGGCAGCCGTACTTGTTGTCGTTCTTGGACTTGGTCACCGAGTCGTTGACGTTGATGGCCGGGATGCGCAGTTCGCCCTTGGCCAGCATGTCCAGCAGACGGTGTACGCCGGTGGTGGTTTCTTCGGTCACGCCGTGAACGCGATCCAGAACCTGTGGGTACTTGTCGTGCAGCAGCTGGGTCAGGTCGCCGCCGTCGTCGAGGATCATGTTGGCGTCCCATGGCTGGCCATCTTTCAGGATGGTCTGCTCCAGGCACCACTCGTACTCTTCTTCAGTCTCGCCTTTCCAGGCGAAAACCGGGATGCCGGCAGCGGCGATGGAAGCAGCGGCCTGATCCTGAGTCGAGAAGATGTTGCAGGACGACCAGCGAACTTCGGCACCCAGGGCAACCAGGGTTTCGATCAGCACGGCGGTCTGAATGGTCATGTGGATGCAGCCGAGGATTTTTGCGCCTTTCAAAGGCTGCTCGGAAGCGTACTTGCGGCGCAGACCCATCAGGGCCGGCATTTCCGACTCGGCGATGATGGTTTCGCGACGGCCCCAGGCAGCCAGGGACATGTCGGCAACTTTGTAATCGTTAAAATCTGCAGGCGTGATAACAGCGCTCATGAGAGCCTCCATTCGTAATGTATGCGAATGGGCGCCGTTGTGCGTTTAGTGTCCGGCCTGAGCCAGTCAACGCCCCATCCGAGCCTGACAGGTTGAACCTGCTGCAGCGCCCCTCGGACAGGTGGCGGGAAAACGGTAGCAAGTGAACGTTACCGTTTTGAAACGGGGGCGATTATAGCCGTCTAGACTGATCTTCCAAAGGGTTTCTGTCGGCCAAATGAAGATCGCTAATGGCGACCATAGTCGAAGCCTCATGGAGCCTGACCGTTCGGTCTGCCAAGATGGCGCCATCTTTCGGCAAACGCTCAGGAGTGAACATGAATTTCCACACCCGCAAATGGGTAAAACCCGAAGACCTCAACCCCAACGGCACTCTGTTCGGCGGCAGCCTGCTGCGCTGGATCGACGAAGAGGCCGCGATCTACGCCATTGTTCAGCTGGGCAACCAGCGCGTGGTGACCAAGTACATTTCCGAGATCAACTTCGTCAGCGCCTCGCGCCAGGGCGACATTATCGAGTTGGGTATTACCGCTACCGAGTTCGGCCGCACCTCGATCACCCTGACCTGCGAGGTGCGCAACAAGATCACCCGCAAGAGCATCCTCACGGTCGAGAAGATGGTTTTCGTCAATCTCGGCGAAGACGGTCTGCCGGCGCCGCACGGACGGACCGAAATCAAATACGTCAAAGACCAGTTCAAGGAAGACGAACTCGTTACCAAGTGATATCGGCGGTGCGCCCTTCGCGAGCAAGCCCGCTCCCACATCAGCACCACGTGCTCCCCCGCAACTCGGTCAACTGTGGGAGCGGGCTTGCTCGCGAATGCGGTTGTACAGTCACCGAAGATTTTTCTGGCTACTGAACAGCCATGAACCGCAGGGGTCGTAGCTAAAAGCCCCCCTCGGTTGCCAAGCCATGACCACACCAACAGACGGCAAGACCCCCGACCTCTCGGCCAAGGAACAGCACGAAGTCGAGAAAAGCCAGCCGCCCCGGGCGGCGGTCCTGCATGAAATCATCCGCAAACAGGGCGATCAGGAACTGGAGCGCAGCATCGCCGCGCTGTGGTGGTCGGCGCTGGCGGCCGGGTTGACCATGGGACTGTCGCTGATGGGCATGGGCTTGCTCAACTCCCGTCTACCCGAGGGCGACGAGTTCAAGGTGATCGCCAGCTTCGGCTACTGCGCCGGTTTTCTCGCGGTGATCCTCGCCCGCCAGCAACTGTTCACCGAAAATACCCTGACCGCCGTCCTGCCGGTCATGACCAAACCGACGCTCGGCAATTTCGGCCGCTTGATCCGACTCTGGACGGTGGTGCTGTTCGGCAACCTGTGCGGCACGATTCTGGTGGCCTACGTGATGCTCGAGCTGCCGATCTTTGATAGCAAGACCGACGCCGCCTTCCTCGAAATCGGCCGCAAGGTCATGGAAAACCATGCGAGCCAGATGTTCGCCAAAGGCATCGTTTCCGGCTGGATGATTGCCACCATGGTCTGGATGATTCCCTCCATGGAGAGCGCGAAGATGTGGATCATCATCCTCATCACCTACCTCATGGCGCTGGGCGATTTCACGCACATCGTGGTCGGTTCGGCGGAAGTGTCGTATCTGGTGTTTGCGGGGGAGTTACCGTGGAGTGATTTCTGGGCGGTGTTTGCCGGGCCGACCTTGGCAGGGAACATCATCGGCGGCAGTTTCATCTTCGCCCTGATCAGTCATGCGCAGATCCGCAGCGAAAGCGGAAAACCGAAGGAGTCTGCGGATCAGACGGAAAAGCCCGACCCGCAGCGGATCAAGAAATGATCAGTGGTGCGCAGGCTCGGCCGCGCTGGCCGGCTCGTCGCGAGTCGCGTGTTTGACCAGTTTGCCGATGGTCAGACCCTGCAACAGGATCGATGACAGCACCACGATGTAGGTGATGCTCAGCAGCAGATCGCGCTCCGGGCCCAGCGGCAGGGCCAGGGCCAAGGCCACCGAAACTCCACCGCGCAAACCACCCCAGGTCAGGATCCGGATGGTGCCGCGCGGCACCGTGCGCCAGCGACGTAACAGGACAATGGCCGGGGCCACGGTGAGCAGGCGCGACAACAGAATCGCCAGCGCCAGCAGGCTTGCCGCCGCCACGTGCAGCCAGTTGAACGGCAGCAGCAACAGCTCCATGCCGATCAGCGCGAACAGCAGGGCGTTGAGCATGTCGTCGAGCAACTCCCAGAAACCGTCCAGGTATTTGCGCGTCATGTCGTTCATCGCCAGGTTGCGCCCCAGGTTACCGATGATCAGACCGGCGACCACCATCGCAATTGGCGCCGACACGTGCAGCTCGGTGGCCATTGCCGAACCGCCGATCACCAGTGCCAGGGTCAGCATGACTTCGATCTGGTGCTGCTCGATGCTCTTGATCATCAGGTACACCAGATAACCGATCAGCCCGCCGAACAGCACGCCACCCACCGCTTCGTGGACGAACAGCATGGCCGTAGCGCCGACGGTCGGGGTTTCGCCCAGTTGCGCAATGCCCAGCAACACGGTGAACACCACCACGGCGGTGCCGTCGTTGAACAGCGACTCGCCGACGATGGTGGTTTTCAACGGTTTCGAGGCATTGGCGGTACGCAGCACGCCGAGTACTGCGATCGGATCGGTCGGGGAAATCAGCGCGCCGAACAACAGGCAGTAGAGGAAACTCACGTGCCAGCCGAAGAGGGCGAAGATGTAGTAGGCGAGGCTGCCGATCACTGCGGTGGCGATCAATACGCCAAAGGTCGCCAGCAGGCCGATGGGCCAGCGATAGCTGCGCAGATCATTCAGGTTGACGTGCAAGGCGCCGGCGAACAGCAGGAACGACAGCATCCAGTTCATCAGCAGATCACCGAAGTCGATCTGGCCGATCAGCTGCTGTACGCGCTCTTCGAGGCCGGGATAACCCAGCAGGCTCAGGCCCTGCAGCAACAGGGAAAACATCAGTGCGGTTACCATCACGCCGATGGTCGGGGGCAAACCGATGAAGCGGAAATTCACGAAAGTGAGGAGGGTGGTGAGGCAGATGAAAGCGGCGACAAGTTCAAGCATCCGGGGTCCTTTGGATGGGGGTGAAAAGACAGCGCACCTGTTCATGGGCGCAAGGGTTGGATGGGCAGACGTCGGATGGGGGCACAATTGTGTGTCCCGAGCAGCGTTTTTGGAATTTGTCTGTGCGCAACCGGTTGCGACGGGGGCGCTTGACGTATAAGCAGCGGCTGACACATCGCGAATCAAAGACCTGATCAAATGGCTCAGGTTCAAAAACAAGAATGAAGGAGTGACACGTGCTGGCGACAGGTCTGGTACTGGTGGCGGCGCTGTTGCATGCAGCGTGGAATACCCTGATCAAGTTCAGCGCCGAACGGCTGCTGGTGGTGGCGTGCATGGACACCGTGGCGCTGTTGTTCGGCGCACTGGCGTTTCCTTTCATCAGCCTGCCACCGCAGGAGATCTGGCCGTGGATTCTGGCCTCGGCGGCGTTCGAGCTGCTCTATCGCTATCTGTTGATCCAGGCCTATCGGGTCGGTGACCTGGGCCTGGTCTATCCGCTGATGCGTGGACTGTCGCCGCTGGTGGTGCTGGCGCTGACTCTGATCTTCGCCGGCGAGGTGCTGACCACCCAGCAGATCTTCGGAATCATGTTGATCCCGCTGGGCATGGCTTGCCTGCTCTGGCAGGGCGGCGGCGGGAAACACTTGCCATGGTCGATGTTGCCGGTGGTGGCGCTGATCGGGCTGTGCATCGGCTGCTACACCTACATCGATGGCCAGGCCTTGCGGCGCTGGTCGCATCCGCTGGATTACCTGGTCTGGGTCACGCTGCTCAGCGCCTGGCCGTTCCCGTTGCTGGCGTGGGTGGCCAAGCGGCCGGCGTTCATGCTGTTCTGGCGCGAACAATGGAAGCTGGGACTGGCGGTCGGGTTCTGCGTGTTGTTCAGCTACGCTCTGGTGCTGTGGGCGATGCAACTGGGGTCGATTGCCGAGGCCGCCGCATTACGCGAAATCAGCGTGATTCTGGTGGTGCTGTTCGGCATGCGCTACCTGAAAGAACCTTTCGGCCGACCACGGCTCTTAGCTTGTGGGCTGGTGCTGATCGGCATGCTGGTGATGAAGTTCTGACCCGCCAACACTCTAAAAACTGAAGAAGGACGGCGTTATGACGGTGGCTCTGTGGTGCGTTTTGATTGCGATTTTTCTGCCCTACGTGTGCACAGGCGTGGCCAAGGCTGTCGGTGGTTATCGACTGAGCGACAATCACGATCCCCGGGATTTTCTCGAAAGCCTGAACGGTGTGGCCCGACGGGCCCATGCGGCGCAACTGAACAGTTTTGAAGTGACGCCGGCCTTTGCGGCGGCGGTGATCGTCGCGCACCTGGTGGGTACGGCGCAGCTGGTAACGGTCAATGTGCTGGCGGTGCTGTTTATCACCAGTCGCCTGCTTTACATCATTTGCTATCTGGCGGACTGGGCGATTCTGCGATCGCTGGTGTGGTTTGTCGGGATGGGGCTGATCGCTTCGTTCTTCTTTGTGTCTGTCTGATTCTTGAGCGCTGCTACTGGCCTCTTCGCGGGCAAGCCCGCTCCCACAGGGTTCTCTGGTGCAAACAGGATTTGTGCTCGCTATTGATACCTGTGGGAGCGGCGGTGCGACGATTCGACTTGCCCGCGAAGGCGATAGCTCAAGCGCCGAGGCGCTTAAGGTTTGTCCTTCACCGTGTCGGCGACTTGGGGCACTTGCGGCAGCGCCGCGCCTTTGGGCCAGAGCATCCAGATTTGCCCTTGCTGCTTCATGTCCCCGGCCAGTTGCCCGGCGGCATCGCCAGTGCCCCAGAACAAATCTGCGCGAACCTCGCCGGCAATCGCGCCGCCGGTGTCCTGTGCTGCGACAGGGCGTACCAGTGCCGTGCCGTCGGGGCGCGTGGTCGACAGCCACAACAGGCTGCCCAACGGAATCACCTTGCGATCCACCGCCGCGCTGTAGCCGGCGGTCAGCGGTACATTCAACGAGCCGCGCGGACCTTCGTTGCTGTCCGGGTTGCGGGTGAAGAACACATAGCTCGGGTTGCTGCCGAGCAATTCCGGAATGCGCGACGGGTTGGCCTTGGCCCAGTTGCTGATTGCGCCCATGGTCACGTCTTCTTTCTTCAGTTCGCCCTGTTCCACCAACCAGCGGCCGATGGGTCGATACGGATGACCGTTCTGGTCGGCGTAGGCGATGCGCAGCTGCCGGCCATCATCGGTCTGAATCCGTCCCGAACCCTGAATCTGCAGGAATTGCAGGTTCATCGGATCGGTCAGCCACGCCACCACCGGTGCCTTGACGCCTTTGGTCTCGATGGTCGCGGCGTCGTCGTAAGGCTTGAGCACACGGCCTTCAAGTCGTCCGCGCAGGCGTTTGCCTTTCAGCTCGGGGTAAATGCTGTCCAGCGAGACGATGATCATGTCGTCGGGCACGCCGTACACCGGAACGTTGGCGGTGGCGGTTTGCGTCAAGCTGCCGGGGTAGACCGGTTCGTAGTAGCCGGTGATCAGACCGTTGGGGTTGTCGTTCTCTGCACGCAGGCCGAAGACGTCAAGGTGCTGCTTGAGGAAGCTGCGAATGTCGCCGGCGTTTTGCGGCACATTGGCCGCCGCCGCGCAGGTGGCGCCCCAGATCGGGTCAGCCTTGAGCCGGGTGCAGGCGCTGCGCCACGAACCGAAACCGGCCACCAGATCGTTGTCGGAAACCGCGGGCAGTGCTTCCCAGGTGGCGCTGGAGTAAGTGGCCAGTGCGTGGGTTTTCGGCTTGGCACTGTCGCCCCCGGTGCAGCCGGCGAGGATCGCCAGCAGCGGCAGAGTTGCGAAAAGTGGGTGACGCCAGGCCTTGAAACGGCTGTTCATGGAGAATTTCCTGTGTCGGTTGCAGGCGTGCTCCATGCGCGCCAGCAACCCGTATTATTAATAGGGCTATTGGTGTTTGGCGGTGACGCGAGGATACTGGCCGCCGAATTCCGTGACCTGAAGCCACCATGACTCTTAAAAGACTTTCTGTTGTATTGCTGGCCTGTCTGACCTTGTCCGCCTGCGGCGGTGTCGATCCGAATTCCCCGCTGGGTCAGCGCAAGGCGATCTTCAAGCAGATGCTCAAAACCGGCGAAGACCTGGGCGGGATGCTGCGCGGGCGGATAGCCTTCGACGGGCCGAAGTTCTCGGAAGGCGCAGTCAAGCTCGATGCGCTGTCCCATGAGCCGTGGAAACATTTTCCGCAGGTGCGCGAAGAGGATCACACCAGCGCCAAGGACGATGTCTGGCAGCGACAGGCACGTTTCCAGGAAATGGCCCGCACTCTTGAGGCCGCCACCGGTGAGCTGGTGATCGCCAGCAAGGTTCAGCCTTACAAGGCCAGCAACCTGGGGCCGGCGGTGCAGAAGGTTGAAGATGCCTGCAGTGCCTGCCATAAAGAGTTTC
Source organism: Pseudomonas sp. SDO52101_S400 (assembly GCF_054071635.1). Lineage (NCBI taxonomy): Bacteria > Pseudomonadati > Pseudomonadota > Gammaproteobacteria > Pseudomonadales > Pseudomonadaceae > Pseudomonas > Pseudomonas sp. SDO52101_S400. The sequence goes on from NZ_JBSVWF010000078.1 coordinate 16,981, forward strand.
GCGACCATTGATTTCTGTTGTTTGAGTTGACGCCTTCGCGAGCAAGCCCGCTCCCACATCAGACCGGGTTGTTCAGGTGAGTACGGTCAATTGTGGGAGCGGGCTTGCTCGCGAAGAGGGCATCAAATTCACCGCATTGGCGGTTACTTGTCCAGTTCGTCCAGTGCGTCCTGCAATTCCTTGCGCGACTCGGCGAGCTTGTTCTTGCGCTTGTCGATCTTCTCCGGATCGCCTTTCTTCATCGCCTTGTCGAGATCGGCCTGGCGCTTGCTCACTTCGTGCTTGGCGTCGAGTACCTTGTTTTCACGTTCCTTTTTCAGGCCGGCGTCGGTGCAGTGTTCGGTGACTTCGCGCAGGGCGGTTTCGAGCCCGGCTTGCTGGTCGGCGTTGCCGCGGGATTTGGCCTGTTCGATCTGATTGATGATGCCTTGTTTCTTGGCAGCACAACCGGTCAGCCCCGGGGCGTCTTCGCCAGCCATCGCGGGTGCAGCCATTGCGCCGCAAAGAGTCAGCATGGCAAGCGGTGCGAGAAATTTCATAAAAGCTCCATGTGCAAAGGCAATCGGGTCGGGAAAGCACTGCGCTGTTGGAGCGCTTCGGCGACCGTTGGGTTCCCGGCTTGCCGGGATGCATGTTCAGAAACCGTCGATTCCGGCGGCACGTAAGGTTTCACTCAGGGCCAGCACCTGCGGGTCGCGGAAAAAAGCGCTCAATTGCGCCGCGCGTCCGGGGCCGATTCCGGGTTCTGCCTGCCATTGTTCGGTATTGCGTTGTGCCAGCGCTTGCCATGAATCAACCAGTGAAGCCTGGCCCGTCGGCGGCAGCCCCAGGGCTTTGAGCCATTGAGTGAACGGCCGCTGGCGAGCGCTGTGAAAACTGTGGAACAGGCGGGCGCTGCTGCGCTCGCCGAAGCCGGCAATCTTAGCAAGCTCTGGCTCGTCGAGGGCCAACCAATCCAGCAGGCTGTTCAGGCGGCCTGTTTCCAGAAGTTTCTCCCATGTACCGCGACCGACATGCGGCAGCGCCAGCCCTTGCTTGCCGCCAAGCCAGGTCAGGCGCGCAAGGAACTGACTCTCGCATCCGGGCGTTGGCTGCCAGCAGCTTAGCGCGTGAAAGTCGCTGGCGAGTGGAACGTCCAGCTCGGCGCGCTCCGTGCTGCGCAGCACAACGCTGTCGAGTCGCGGAATCGTCAAGCCGGCCAGGCTGATCGCCACTTGATCGCCGGGTCGAATGTCCAGTTCCTGCCAGCGTTTGAGTGAGCTGACGCTGACGCGTCTGATCTGGCGGTCATCGAGCATGACCGGCGCCAGATCCAGCACGGGGGTAATGCGCCCGGTTCGGCCGACCTTGAAATTGACCTTGCGTACATCGGCCAGCGCCTGGGCAAACGGGTATTTCCAGGCCACGGCCCAGAAAGGCGAGCGCGCCTGCCAGCGTTCGGCCGCAGGGCGCTGACTTTGGCGCAAGACGATGCCGTCGCTGGCGAAGGGAAGAGGTGAGCGATACCAGTGATCACGCCACTTTTGCGCATCGGCAAGATCGCTGACAGGGTGGCTGTAAGGTTCTGTCGTTGCGAAGCCCAGTGTTGCCAGTCCCGTGATTCGCTCTGTCAGGCTGCTCGGACCCAGTGGCCAGTCCCAGACAAAAAAATCTATGCCTGCTGCCTGTTCGGCACTCAAGTCCTTGCGTCCCATCAGGCCGGCGACTGTCGCCCGGGCGTTGGCGCTGCCGGCGCGGGCCTGGATATGGTCGTTCAGTCGCCAATAGAGCTCGCCCTGCACCGAGAGGTCCAGCGGTTGTGTCAGCTGTCGGGGAATGGCTTTGATCTTCTGGGCCGAAGCGGTCCAGTCCTGCCCGCGAACCCCGTCGCCGCGACTGATCGCCTGCAGCAGGCGCCCGGCGCGATAGATCAGCGTGACAGCCACGCCATCGACTTTGGGTTGTACCCACACATCCTTGCGGTCACGCAGCCAGGCTTCGATGTCGGCTGCGTCGTGAAGTTTGTCGAGGCCGGTATGGGCGATCGGATGGGCGACCGGCCCTGACGCTGTCCGCAACGGCTTGGGCGGTGACGGAAGTTTGAAGCACTGGCGCCATTCGCCGAGTCGGGTGCGGGATTGATCGTAGAGTTCGTCGGCGATCAGTGATCGGCCTTCGCGGTGATAGGCGTCGTCCCACTGATCGATCTGCTGTTGCAGGGCGGCGATTTCGGTTTGTGCCCGCTCGGCTGGCCAGGCAGGGCAGTCGTCAGCGAAAGCGCTGAGGTGGAGGGAAGCCGGCAGGAAGAAGAAAAACAGGCGCAGTGTGGCAAGCATCGTGAGCGTCCTTGCTCAGAGAGATACCTGAAGGCTAGCCGGGATTTTCAAGCGGGTCGGGCGGCTGTTTTGCCGGTTGTTTCGCAGCCATGAAAAAGCCCCGCACGGCGAACCGTGCGGGGCTTCTTGTACCGCCAGGGAAATTACAGGCCGGCAGCGGAACGCAGAGCGTCGGCGCGGTCGGTTTTTTCCCAGGTGAACGTGGTGAAGGTGTCTTCGCCAACGGTCTTGGTCTGCGGAGCACGGCCGAAGTGGCCGTAGGCTGCGGTTTCCTGGTACATCGGGTGCAGCAGGTCGAGCATGGTGGTGATTGCGTATGGACGCAGGTCGAACACTTCGCGGACCAGTTTGATGATCTTGTCATCGCTGATCTTGCCGGTGCCGAAGGTGTTCAGCGAGATCGAAGTAGGCTGGGCTACACCGATCGCGTAGGAAACCTGAATCTCGCAACGCTCGGCCAGGCCGGCGGCAACGATGTTCTTGGCAACATAACGGCCAGCGTAGGCTGCCGAACGGTCAACCTTCGATGGATCCTTGCCGGAGAATGCGCCACCACCGTGGCGGGCCATGCCGCCGTAGCTGTCGACGATGATCTTGCGACCGGTCAGACCGCAGTCACCTACCGGGCCGCCAATGATGAACTGGCCGGTCGGGTTGATGTGGAACTGGGTGTCCTTGCTCAGCAGTTCGGCAGGCAGCACGTGCTTGACGATCAGCTCCATCACGCCTTCGCGCAGGTCTTTGTACGACACTTCAGGGTTGTGCTGGGTCGACAGAACAACAGCGTCGATACCCACAACCTTGCCGCCTTCGTAACGGCAGGTCACTTGCGACTTGGCGTCCGGGCGCAGCCAAGGCAGCAGGCCCGATTTACGGGCTTCGGCCTGACGCTGAACCAACTGGTGCGAGAAGGTGATCGGTGCCGGCATCAGCACGTCGGTTTCGTTGCTGGCGTAGCCGAACATCAGGCCCTGGTCGCCGGCGCCCTGATCTTCAGGCTTGGCACGGTCAACACCCTGGTTGATGTCAGGGGATTGCTTGCCGATGATGTTCATCACGCCGCAGGTCGCGCCGTCGAAGCCGACGTCGGAGCTGTTGTAGCCGATGTCGAGAATCACGTTACGCACGATCTCTTCCAGATCGACCCAGGCACTGGTGGTCACTTCACCGGCAACGATAGCCACGCCAGTCTTGACCAGGGTTTCCACCGCAACGCGTGCGTGCTTGTCCTGGGCGATGATGGCGTCCAGCACCGCATCGGAAATCTGGTCGGCGATTTTGTCCGGATGCCCTTCGGACACGGACTCGGAGGTGAAGAGGGAGTATTCGCTCATCTCGATGTTTTCCTGAATTTACCGATGGTGAGTGTCGCCAGCCGGTCGCTGAAAATGGCGGACCTGAATCTGGAAACCATTACGTAAGCCTACATAGAGGCTGTCCCCGGGAACGAGTCCCGCAGCGGTGGCCCAACGGGCCAGATCGTCCTGTTCAAACCCCAACCACAGATCACCGCAGGCCTCCCTGGCCCAACTCTGGTTGTGGCTACATAACTCTGTCACGAGCAGGCTACCGCCCGGTTGCAGCAAGCCGGCCATGTGCTTGAGCGCTTCGGCCGGCGCGGCGAAATGGTGTAACACCATGTTCAACACTACGCAATCGGCTTGAAGGCTCACGCCACCCAATGCATCGGCCAATTGCAGGCTGACGTTAGTCAGCTTTTCACGTTCACACACCTGACGTGCCAGTTCGAGCATCGCCGCGCTGTTGTCCAGTGCGGTTACGGTGCTGAAGCGACGCGCCAGTTCCGGCAGGAAAGCACCATCGCCGGGGCCGACTTCAATGGCCGTGGCAGCGCCATCGAAGTTCAGTTTGTCGAGCAGGGCCAGCACGCTTTCACGGTACTGCGGCAGGCCGGCAATCAAATCCTGCTGGGCGCGGAATTTCTCCGCGACCCGGGCGAAAAAGTCCTGGCTGTTGGCCGCGCGTTGCCCGTGAACCTGTGCGATCCGTGCTTCCACGTCGGCTGGCAGCGCCAGATTGTCGACTTCTTCTAACAATGCAGCGTGCAGCTTGCCACCCAGCAGCTCGGTGTGTGGCAGGGCGCGGCGATAGAAAATCGCGTTGCCTTCGCGGCGGGTCGCCACCAGATCCGCCTGAGCCAACACTTTGAGGTGGTGGCTCATGCCGGACTGACCGATACCGAAAATCTGCGCCAGTTCCAGAACGCCGAACGAATCGTTGGCCAGGGCGCGCAATACATTCAGCCGCAGCGGATCGCCGCCGGCCTTGCACAGGGCCGCCAGCTCGTCGCAATCGTCATGGCGAATGGAAGGCACACGTAAGTTCATAGGGCCAGCAGTCTAGAGACGGGCGGAAAACACCGCAAGGTCAATATCAAAAAGTTTTGATATTGCTCGATGGGTGGCACTTTTTATTGCACTTCTCACTGACCGGTTAACTCTACAAACGAACAGCGGAAAGGTTTCACCAGCCGAAACCGATGTTATCCATGGGAAAAACGCCTCCGGATGACTATCTGTCATTGCCCCGAGGCGCTTGGGTGAGGGAAAATGCCCTCCTTTTTTCCGTTTCAATCTATTCACACCCAGGAGATCAGCGATGCCTAGCCGTCGTGAGCGTGCCAACGCCATTCGTGCCCTCAGCATGGATGCCGTGCAAAAAGCCAACAGCGGCCATCCCGGTGCCCCTATGGGTATGGCAGATATCGCCGAAGTGCTTTGGCGCGACTACCTCAAGCACAACCCGAGCAATCCATCGTTCGCTGACCGTGACCGCTTCGTGCTGTCCAACGGCCACGGTTCGATGTTGATCTACTCGCTGCTGCACCTGACCGGTTACGACCTGTCTATCGACGACCTGAAGCAGTTCCGTCAACTGCACAGCCGTACCCCGGGCCACCCGGAATTCGGTTACACCCCGGGCGTTGAAACCACCACTGGCCCGCTGGGTCAGGGTCTGGCCAACGCCGTGGGCTTTGCTCTGGCAGAAAAGGTACTGGGTGCGCAGTTCAACCGTCCTGGCCACAACATCGTCGACCACCACACCTATGTGTTCCTGGGTGATGGCTGCATGATGGAAGGCATTTCCCACGAAGTCGCTTCCCTGGCCGGTACGCTGGGTCTGGGCAAACTGATCGCCTTCTACGATGACAACGGCATCTCCATCGACGGCGAAGTCGAAGGCTGGTTCACCGATGACACGCCGAAGCGTTTCGAAGCCTACAACTGGCAGGTGATCCGCAACGTCGACGGTCACGATCCGGAAGAGATCAAGACTGCCATCGAGACCGCTCGCAAGAGCCCGCTGCCGACCCTGATCTGCTGCAAGACCACCATCGGTTTCGGTTCGCCGAACAAGCAAGGCAAAGAAGACTGCCACGGCGCCCCGCTGGGTGACGCGGAAATCGCCCTGACTCGCAAGGCGCTGAACTGGAACTACGGCCCGTTCGAAATCCCGGCCGACATCTACGCCGAATGGGATGCCAAGGAAAAGGGTCGCGCGGTCGAGTCCGAGTGGGACCAGCGTTTCGCTGCCTACTCCGCCGCGTTCCCGACCGAAGCCAACGAACTGATCCGTCGCCTGAACGGCGAACTGCCAGCTGACTTCTCCGAGAAGGCCGATGCCTACATCGCCGAAGTTGCGGCCAAGGGCGAAACCATCGCCAGCCGCAAAGCCAGCCAGAACGCCCTGAACGCGTTCGGCCCGCTGCTGCCGGAAGTGCTGGGCGGTTCGGCTGACCTGGCCGGTTCCAACCTGACCCTGTGGAAAGGCTGCAAAGGCGTCAGCGCCGAAGACGCCAGCGGCAACTACATGTACTACGGTGTGCGCGAATTCGGCATGACCGCAATCATGAACGGCGTTGCCTTGCACGGCGGTCTGGTGCCTTACGGCGCGACCTTCCTGATGTTCATGGAATACGCCCGCAACGCAGTGCGCATGTCCGCACTGATGAAGCAGCGTGTGATCCATGTCTACACCCACGACTCCATCGGTCTGGGCGAAGACGGCCCGACGCACCAGCCGATCGAGCAACTGACCAGCCTGCGCAGCACGCCGAACCTCGACACCTGGCGTCCAGCCGATGCCGTTGAATCGGCCGTGGCCTGGAAGAACGCTCTGGAGCGCAAGGACGGCCCGTCCGCTCTGATCTTCTCGCGTCAGAACCTGCAGCACCAAACCCGTGATGCCGGCCAGATCGCCGACATCAGCCGTGGTGGCTACGTGCTGAAGGACTGCGCAGGCGAGCCTGAGCTGATCCTGATCGCCACCGGTTCGGAAGTCGGCCTGGCCGTTCAGGCCTACGACAAACTGACCGAACAGGGCCGCAAGGTGCGCGTGGTTTCCATGCCGTGCACCAGCGCGTTCGACGCTCAGGATGCCAGCTACAAGCAATCGGTCCTGCCGTTGCAGGTTGGCGCACGTATCGCGATCGAAGCGGCTCACGCCGACTTCTGGTTCAAGTACGTGGGTCTGGAAGGTCGCGTGATCGGCATGACCACCTACGGCGAATCGGCTCCGGCTTCGGCACTGTTCGAAGAGTTCGGCTTCACCCTGGAAAACATCCTGGGTCAGGCTGAAGAGCTGCTGGAAGACTGATCCAGAAAAGGTGTCGTCTTAACTGACGCCATCGCGGGCAAGCCCGCTCCCACATGGGCGATGT